>JAFPXC010000015.1 GCA_017394805.1 Clostridia bacterium
CAATCTCGGTAATCTCTACAAAAACGGCAGACCGCAAGAGGCTGAGAAACTTTACCTCGAAGCGTTGGATATCCGCCGCCGTCTCGCCAAGGAGAACCCCGCAGCATTCGAGGCCGATGTCGCTATGACCTGCAACAATCTCGGTAATCTCTACAAAAACGGCAGACCGCAAGAGGCTGAGAAACTCTACCTCGAAGCGTTGGATATCCGCCGCCGTCTCGCCAGGGACAACTCCGCCGCCTTTGAGGCCGATGTCGCCGGTACCTGCAACGATCTCGGTAGTCTCTACGCCAAAAACGGCAGACCGCAAGAGGCTGAGAAACTCTACCTCGAAGCATTGGATATCCGCCGCCGTCTCGCAGACGAGAAACCTGCCGCCTTTGAGGCCGATGTCGCCGGTACCTGCTACAATCTCGGTATTCTCTACAAAAACAACGGCAGACCGCAAGAGGCTGAGAAACTCTACCTCGAAGCGTTGGATATCCGCCGCCGTCTCGCAGACGAGAACCCTGCCGCGTACGAGGGCCGTGTCGCCAATACCTGCAACAATCTCGGTAATCTCTACGCCAAAAACGGCAGACCGCAAGAGGCTGAGAAACTCTGCCTCGAAGCGTTGGATATCTACCTCCGTCTCGCAGATGAGAATCCTGCCGCGTACGAGGGCCGCGTCGCGATGACCTGCTACAACCTCGGTAGTCTCTACGCCGCCCTTGGCGACCAAGCCCAATCCAACCTCTACTATGCATTAGCCGCCGCCATTCGCGCCAAACGCCCCGACACACACGACTAACCAGATATCATCGTTTCTCTATACGGCTATCACGAAGCGCGCCTACCGGCCATCTCTTCGGCGCGTCCGCATCCCGACAAACGTCGGCTTTCTTCCGCGCTTAAACGTTTAGGCACGGATTTTTCTCACAGTAAGGCCTTAGATTCCTCCCGTATGCACCGCATACGGATTTCTCCCGCACTTCGGGCGTCCTCAGCCGCTTATCACGTTCCATTGTTTGCACAGTTCCTGCACGCTCATCAACTTGACGCCTACGGCGTAGTAGAGACACCGCGCCAGTATGACGTAGCATTCCCGTAGGCCCGCCTGCCCCACCTCTTTGCCTTCCGCGAGGGCCACGAGGCTCTCCCTTGCCGAGGCGGTCAGGGGCATACACGCCGCCCCCTTGTGCTGTTCGCAACAAAACGCCGCTTGCTCGAGGTCGATATAGTCGCCCGCCTCCCCGCATTGGCAGAAGAGCCGAATGGCGTGCCCCGAGAGGCGCATCAATTCCAAGAGATAGTACGCGCCCGTATACAAGGCGTCCTCGTGATACGCGCACTTTTTGAGGGTATTCAGCAAGGTCAAAAACAAGGTCGCGTCGGCCACGTTCTCCCCCGACAACTTGTCCGCGCCGTCCAGCAGCACCGCCGCCACGTAAAACTTGGCGAGGTCGTTTTCCACCGTGGGAAAGGCGTCTATGCAATCGCACCCCGTGACGATATAGCCCGCCTTGGACTTGGTCAGGAGATACTCCCCCGTGCACATAGGCAAGGTGGCGAAGCGCAGTTTGCTTTTGGCGCTTCTGCAGCCCTTGGCGCGCACGGTCAACTTGCCGTATTCGGGCGTCAGCAAAGTGACCAGTTTGTCACTCTCCCCCACCTCCGTCGAGCGGAGCACTATTCCCGTCGTTTTCAGTTCGGTCGTCATGATTTCGATACAATAGGTACGCTTCGGGCAAGCCCGTTTTGCGGAACAGATCCCAATACTTATCTTTCATCGAGCACCTCCCATGAGAAGTATGCCCGCATTCCTCGTTCTTAATCTTCCAATCGGTCGATAGCCGCCCGCGCCAACGCGTCGCAGCGGTTATTCAACTCGTTGTCGGCATGGCCTTTCACCTTGATGAGTTTCACGGTATGCACCGCGAGTAGCGACGTCAACTCTTCCCACAACTCCACGTTCTTGACCTCCGACCTCGAGGCGGTGTGCCAATTACGACGCTTCCAATCGGACAGCCAATCGTTTGCCACGGCGTTGACGACGTAGGCGCTATCGCTGTACACCGACACTTTGCACGGCTCTTTGAGGGCCGCAAGCCCCCGTATGACCGCGGTCAACTCCATACGGTTGTTGGTGGTTTCGCGTTCGCCGCCCGACAGCACTTTTTCCACGCCTTTATAGTTGAGGATGGCGCACCAGCCGCCCTTCCCGGGATTGCCCGAGCACGCTCCGTCCGTATAAATCGTCACTTCTTTCATCATTTCGTCCTACCTTTTCCCCGTCGGGGTATCTCACAGTCGGCTCTACCAACCATATCGCACCGCATAGCGGCATATCATTGCACTTGCGCCCACCAAGAACTACGGGGGCAATCCACGACCACAGGCCGATTCACGCATCAATCCCTACCACATCCCGACGTATGTCGGATTTCTCCCGTGCGAACGCACGGATTTCTCCTTGCCATAGGAAAGATTTCACCCGCGTATCAACGCGGATTTCACCGAGCCTTGGCGCATATCTTCCACACGCTCACCCCGTGCGGCGCGAGGTTTACCGACAGATTGCTCACGCCCGTTCGCGTTTCCCCCGTCCACAGGTCTTTCGCGTCGTAGCGGTCCGCCGCGCAAGCCTTGACGTATTCCTCTTTTTTCAACGCTTCGAGCGCAACGGTATATTTCCGCGCCCGCTTACTCTTGTTGAACGCACATACCGCGATTCCGCCGTCCGCGAGGGGCTTCACCAGCACGTCTACCCCGCCTTTCACGATGCGCTTGCATTGTTTGCCGAGCGCGTCCTGATCCACCGCGATGAGGTCTTCGTTCTTCAAAATCGCCAAGTGCTCGAGCTTCATATTCACGATGTCGTTGCCCAGCAGTAGGGGCGCCGCCATCATGCACCACAGGGTGAAATGCGCCTTGTTTTCCTCCAAGGTCAACTTGCCGTTGCCCACCTCCAGCATATCGGGGTCGTTCCAATGCCCCGGCGACGCGTAGGAGTACAACCGCACGTTTTTGTCGTAAATCTGGCGTATGCGCCACCAAAACCACAGTATATCGCCCGTGGTGCGCCACAGGTTGGCCACCTTGTCGCCCCACTCCCAAGGGCGATTGCGCCCCCACTCGCACACAGAGAAGGCGATCTTCTTCGCGCCCGTTTCTTCCGCCGCGTCCCGCAGGGCGTTGCTCATACACGCATAGTTGAGTATAGCGCTATCCGCACGGGTACCGATGGGATTAAAGACCTTGATGGTATTGTCCCCCGCTTTGAGCCGCGCCACGAAGCGGAAGGGCGCCTCCGCGCACGGACGGTGCATTTTGGGCGATTCGATGATGACGGGTTCGCCCTCGTTGACCACCACGGCGGCCATCACGCGATGCAGCATACCCGTCACGCGGTAGCGAAACCGCGGATGGACGGACACCACGTACTCCCCCGCCTCTTTGGCGCGGTAGAGGAACACGGCCTCGCCCTTGTTGCCGTCCAAGCCCTTGACGTAGTGCGCTTTTTTGCCCACGCCTGTCAACGAGCCGAGGTTATAGTTGCACGAGCCGTACACGCATTTCGCCCTGCCCGTGAGGGCCGCCTTGTCGGCGTCTATCATCACCTCGTCCGCCGTGCCCTTTTTGCACACGGATACGCCGAAGACGAAGGGCGCTTTCGTCGTGTAAACGCGATGATAGCAGTAGTCGTATTTGAGGTATTCGATGCCCCACTTGGCGAATTGCCGCGCGTCGCTGTACTCGTGCCCGAGGCTCGCGGGCAGGCTCTGACACGTCTGCACGCCGTTGGAACTGTATATGCCCACCTTGAACCCCAAGGCGTTGCACTCGTCCACGAAGTGCTTCATGCCCAAGGGAAAGCGCACCATATCCGCGTCCAATCTGCCCAATTTGTCGCGGCAGTCGGCCTCCCAATAGTCGTCGAGATTCAAATAGGTATATCCCGCGTCCCACAGGCCGCTTTCCTTGATGGCTTTAGCCATTTCGAGGAGCATTTTCTCGTTGATATCCTGCTTAAAATAATTCCAACTGTTCCACCCCATCGGCGGCGTTTTCATCAACCCGTTGTCAAAAGGCTCTTTTCGATACAACCGCGTGACGCTTTTCTCTCTTTCCAACGTATTCCGTATCGCGCAAGCAGGACATTTCATACCACTATCTCTCCATTTAGCATTGATAATACCATTATACCATAAATCCACAAAAGTTCAATACTCTATTTTGGCTTTCGGATAGCGTGCGCACATTTTTACAAATTATTTGCGATTATTCCTTGACTATTCCTTTCCTTTCGCCTATAATCAAATGTGCACAGGGGAGTGGCTCAATGGTAGAGCAACGGTCTCCAAAACCGTCGGTTGCGTGTTCGAGTCGCGTCTCCCCTGCCAAAAAATTGAGTGGCTTAGGCCACTCTTTTTTTGTTTTGGGGACGCAATACTATGCGTATTCTTACGCATAGTCGTTGTGCTTTGAACAACTGTCGAACACTTATAACAAAAAAGGGTGCGGTCTCCCGCACCCCGAAAAACTTTTTTTCTTATTCACTTGATTCGACACCGCTCTTCTCCAAAAGCGCCAATATCCCTTCCTTGTCGCACAACGCCTCGTTGGGGTACGCCTTCACAAAGGTGTACGCGTCGATGGCGCCCTTGGCGAACAAGGTCTCCAAGAGGTTGATATCCGCCGCCGCGGTCGCGCCCGTACCCACGCAAGCCTCCACGGTCACCGACATCGGGTAGTCGAGGTATTCGTCCGCGTCAAAGACGTTTTCCGCGCCGTCCTCGTCCCGCCACACTTTGCGGTCGTAGTAGAGTTTGCAGCATTGCACCACCACCATACCCAGCCGCTCTTTCGCCCGCCAGAAACGCTCGCGCATCTCTTCGATGGGCTTGTTGGCCTGCGATTGCAGTTGGGCGATGGCCGTACCCGACAGGTTGCTCAGTTGCTCGCCCGTCATAATTTCGCTGCTTCCCGACACGCTTCTCGTCAGGTTGGTCAGGCTGTCCACATAATGCACGGGCAAAGAGGACAAGGACGTGTGTTCGAGCTTGCGAATGCCGTTGCCCGTCGCCGAGTAATCCACCAGCACCTCGCCCGGCTCGTTGGAGATGCGTTGCCCTTTGAGCGCGTCTTTGGTGACGATATACTTACCCCAGGCGCTGTTTTGAATGGCCAACGCTTCCAATCCCAATATTTGATTGATGATACGCTGGTTGGGCACGATGCTCTCCGCTTCGCTCAGCCCGTAGATACTGTTTTCCCTTTCCTCGTAACTGCCGAACACCACGGGATAAAGGCTCGCCCGCACGCTTCCCAACGCACCCACGTCTTTGCCGCCTACCGAGGGTGACAGCGGTCGCGCCGCCGTCAGCATGGTGTATTTGGTCGCCCGTTCGCAGTACACCTGCTCCTCTTGACGGAAATAGCGCGTCAGCACGGTCACGAGGTCGCTGTCCTTTTGCTCGCTTTCGCCCCACTCGGCGCCGTCCGCCGCCAAAAGCGTCTTGTCCACGCCCGCGTCCGCCATGCGCTTCACCGCAGCGAGCGGCACGCGCGAAGCGATCAATATCCACTCCTGTTTCTGCTCGTCCTGCTCGTTTGGGTTGGCGAAATAGACGTGCATAGGGTCGAGCACCTCACAGCACAATTTCCCCTCTTCGTTACCGAAAAGGGGGTGGGCGTCCCAATACAAATGGTAACAATAGCTTCCCTTGATCAAGGCGTCCTTGATGACTTTGCTGTCCAATTCGCGCATACGCATCTCTTGGTCGAGATAGGCGGCGAACTTAGTGAATCTATCCCCCAATTCGGGCGCTTTTTCGCAGTGATACACCAATTTGATGGGCGTCAAAGTCAGTCTCGCCCGCTTGTTGCGGCACACGAACTTGACCATATTTACCACGGGGCGAGGCAGGTTGGCGGTAGCCTTGGTCGCGGGCGCCCATTGATCGCCCTCGTAGAAGGCGACGTTGGTTTTCACGGTCTGCACGAGGCCGAGCGATTGCTGATAGGCACTGCCGTTTCGATACATTCGCCACAATTCGGTCACTTGTTCCTCATTCATCCTCGTCACCTCTCCCGTAGCAGTATTCACGCATCAACTTCTCGGCCTCCGTCTCGGCGCCGTTCGCGCACGCTGCGGCGTTCTGCGCCCGCAGCGCGGCCAACTCGCTTTCCATCCTATCCAATCGGGCGCTCAATTCCACGAACATCTCGGCGATGCCGTTTATGCCTTGTGCCAACAGGCTAAGATTCGGTTTCTTTTTTCTCATTCTTTATCCTCCTACTCTTTCATGTCCGTTTGGATTTTGCCGAGCAGCAACTTCAGGCTCTTATTCGTCGCCACCACGTCGGTATTGACGACGTTCAGCCAGCGCCCCGCGCCGTTGCTCACGAACAACTTGCCGCCGTAGTACAATACGGTACCCACTTTTACGTCCACTTTTTTTGCCGTGGCCAACGCCGTCAGCATTCGCTCGGTCGCGGCGTCCGCTTGCGTATCGGCTTTGACGATATAGGTGTCCCCGCCGTACGTCACCGAAAACACGTCCAACTTCGTCACTTTCGCGCCGGCGCCCTTTCGATAGGCCACCGCGTCGAGGTATTGCCAATCCTTCGCGCTCACCACGGTATCTTTGCCGCCGACCGACACGATCTTGCCCGTCGTATCGCCGCGATACACGGGCAAAGATTCCACCCAATCGAGGGCGCTTTGGTAGCGATCACCCAACGACGTCTTGCGTTTTTCGATACTTTTCTTCATTTCGGCCACGCCTTCCTCGCTATACGCGGTCTTGTCGAACGGACTCCTGTATTCGTCGCGTCCGCTCAAGTCGGACTTCAATGCGTTCAGGTTTTCGCGCCACAATTTGTCGTACGCGCTTTGCACCGACCGTAGTTTTTCCTCGGCTTCTTCGTCCTCTTCGTTCCGCTTCTTTCCGTAGGCCGTCAGCAGTTTTTCCTTCGTCTTCAGCGTGCGCTCGTCCGCCTTCTTCTTGGCTCTACGGGCGCTCTCCTCCACGTCTTCCGCCAGTTCGTCCGCGTACTGCGTGCCCGCCAGCCCCTTGGCCACGGCGGTTTCTTTCCTCGCCCGCAAAACGGCGTCTTTCGCCAATTCGATTTCCCGTTTTTTGTGCACGGCGGTCTCCTTCGCCGTTCGGGCGTCGTAGGATAGTTTCTCGCTGTCCTTTTTCTCGCGCAAATACCGCTCGTACAATATGCGGCCCGTTTCCCTATCCGCGCCCTCCAAATCCGCGAGGGACGCGTCGCCGTCATCCGTCCATTCTTTCCCCGTTTTCTCGAGGTACCACTTCATCCATTTGGCTTGATTCTTTCTCATACGTCTCACTCCATATTTTGAATTTTTGCAAGTTGTCGATCTTGCGGATAATGCGATGGCGGTCGTAATCGACCACGAAGAAATAGGCCCGTAGGTACGCCGTCGCGCCCATGGCCAGCAAAGCCGCCGTCTGCAACGCCGTCCAAATGAGGTTTTCCCAACTGAACTCGTTCAGCATCCGCACGCCGAAATAGCCGAACAAAAGGCCGCACCCTACCTTGGACAATATCTGTCCGAGGTCGCGCCGCCTTTCGTAGGCGTGTTTGTCGGGGCCGAAGTCGTACACGTCGTTGGGCTTACTGCCGTCCGCGGTCAACGCGCCCGCCGTCAACGGCGTCAATCGCAGCCTATCCGCTTTGCGCACCGCTTGTTTCTTCCGCCACGGCAGGCCTTTCACGGTCGTTTGCACGAGGTTTCCGTCTACCACTATCGTAAAGATACCCCTACAATATTCTTCGTATCGAATCCCCTGCCTCGCCAAAATGCGGCTCTTGCCGACCTTGAGGTTTTCCTCGTTTTTCATCTCGCACCAGCGGTCGAGTCGGTCGATCACGGGCACCACGGCTTCCACCGCTTGTTGGTGCAGTCTGACGGTAGACTGCACGCTTTCCTGCTTTTCGCCTTTCTCCAATCCCTGCAAACTCAACAATTTGCTTATCAAAAAGCCGAACGCGGCGCCCAAAGCGCCGTCCGCCAATATCTCCCACACGCTCTTTCCCGTCTCCACGACGGTGACGAAACTTCGGGACATATAGACCAACGCGATGAGCCCCACCACGATGAAAAAGACGTTCGAGCGCAGTTCGTTGCGCATTTTTTCGTTCATACTCTACCGCTCGCCCCCTCTATCGCCTCTTTGACCGCCTCGGTCATCAGGTCTTTTTCTCTGTTCTGCTTGCATTTCGCGATGAGCGGGGCGGCGACGAGCGTCGCCAAACCCTCCCCCACCGCCATACACGTCACCAAGAGAGCCAAACTGTCCACCAACGGCCGCAACAGCCACAGCGAAGCGGCGGCGAGGGCATACCACACCACGCGTTTCACCTTTTTGGGCGTATGCCCCATAGCCTGCAACGCCACGAGCGTAGCGGCCACCGCGCCAAACACGGACAACGAACAGCACCTTGCCGCCGAGGCCGTATATACTTGCCAATCCAGCCCCACCGCCACCGCCACGGGGGCGAACGCCAAAATAGCGTACAGCACATAGCCGCCGATAAGCCGCATGTTACGATTCTCCGTTTTCATCGTTCACCCCCAATATGCGCGCGATTTCTTTCGCGTATCCGCTTTTTATAAGGTCCTTGTCGTTGCAAAACCCCACGGTCACGGCCCGCGCGATATCGTCCAACTTGCCGTACGCCTCGCCGTACGTTTCGCGCAAGGTCTCCTCCGCCGCCAGCACCTTGTCCAAAGCCTCGGCCAAATCGGCCGCCGCCTCGGTAAAGACCGCTCTCGTTTCCGCCAATTCCGCCTGCGTCCGCGCCAATTCCTTTTGGCTTTCGCGCATACTTTCGCTGTCTTCGGTCAACGCCTTGTGCGCTTTTTTCACTTTCGCAACGGTCACGGCCACGGCCGACGCCGCGCCCAACAGCACGCAGGCGTATTGCGCCGTCTTATCCAGCCACACCCGCACGAAATAGTCGGCGAAGGTCTCGTTTTCCTCCATACGTAGGGCGTTATCCACTGCCTTTTCCGTTTCCGCCGTCTCCGCCGAGGCCACGGCCATCGGCGCCAAAGCGGCGCTCACCACGAGCGCCGCCAATACTGTCAACCATACGATTTTCTTCATCTATCCCTCCTATATTGCCGTTTCGCTCACGTTCGAAAGCGTGGCGTAGTATCGGCCCGCCTCGCTGACCGTGGCGGACGCGCGCACCGTATGCGCGTAATCCTTGTACCAAGTCAAGGTATACGTACCCTCATACCCCGAAGCGGTTTGCGTAAGACTTGCGGGAAGCGTATCGCCCACGGCGCAATCCCGATAGGCAAACACTCTGTCCATATATTGCCTGAGCCCAGATGCAGGCGCGGTGATTACTTGCACGCGATAGGCCAACAAACTATCCAAAGGGACGTGCATATTCAGTTTGGCTACGGTGCGATTCGAGATCATATATGGCCTAAGCGTCGTCGGCGCCACCTCATATCCACCCGAACCGTTCGGCTCGGCGTGGCGCAAAAAGACCATATGAAAGTCGACTTCGACCGACATATCCGTCCGATTCAAGTCAAACGCATAATCATTTATCTGCGCTGTCGTAGACGGTATTTCCAAATAGGGCAATTTTGGTGCGCCAAACAAAAAGTATTCGCCCATTTTTACAATACCGCTCAATTCCATCTGCGTCAGATTTGTAGAGTTTTGGAAAAGGCTCAACGTATCAGACTGCCTGGGCAAATTGCAATATGCGGTCGTCAACTGTTTGTTGCCGGTAAAGGCGCTTTGGCCCAGCGAAGTTATATTACGCCCGTCCACGTACAAGGTTCGCATACCCGACATGCCGAACGCATACGTACCTATGCGCGTAAACGACGACGTGATAATGACGTTTCGCAGCATACTGTTTCGATAGAACAAATAGTCCAACACGTCCGTTATTCTCCCTTCACCCACCGTCTCCGGCGTAAAATCAAAGGAATGTCCGTTGCACATTTCGATAATGGGATTCGTACTTTCCGAGGTCACGTTCACACGGTCGAAGTAGTCCAGCCCATAGTCGCTCGGAGAGTAAACGTGCGGATCCACCGTATGCACTTCCAATTCGCCCGTGCGATAGGCGGTATTCCTCTCGTTTACGTTGGTTTTGCCTATCATTCGACCACCTCCGTCGCCTCCGCGACCACCCGCACCGTGCCGTCAACCGATTCCACCGTTGCGGTAGCCGAGGCGGCGTACGCCGTGCCGTTGACCGCAAAAGCGGACAACGTATACCCACTTTGCGCTACCACCGAGATATGCAAGGTCGCACCCACGGTCACAAAATCGCCATCCGCATACGTTTTGCCCGTAGCGTCCCGCACCGTCACGTTCGCTCCTATCGCCCGTATCAGCACAGTGTAATAGGTGGGCACCGAGCACACGAGATTTTCCACAGTCACGATCTCCTCTATTGCTTCTGTCGCATAGATTTCCACGCCGCCCGCCACACAGCGACAAAACGTCGCCAGTTGCGGTTTTACCGCGTCGTCGGGGGCGAAGCACAATTCGGGTATCATGCGCTCCGTCACCCCCGTCAAAGGGATGAACGCTTTATATCCATACGTCCCCACCACAGTCGCCAGCGCCGCCCAATCGGCGGACGCCACCGATAGGTTGCTAAAATAGAGCCTCAGCACGTTGCCCACTCGGTCGACGTATCTCGTCAACCCCAAGGTCGAGGGAACGTGTGTGCGGTCGATATTCTCTTCCACGCGGTCGCACACCATTTCTTTGTCAAACTTGGCGTCTATATCGTGATTCGCCTCCACGCGCATACGCTCCATTTCGGACAGCAGCGAATTATCCTCGTCTACCAAGGCCGTATAAAACATTTTCTTCACCTGCGCAGCGGGCATACCGTCATCCGACGGCCGCGTTCCGTGCGCAAAAGGCGTTTTACGCAATATCGCCATTTTCGTATTTTCAGAAGTTTTTTCTATCAATCCGATACCCCCTTTGCGGGTTGCAGATAGCCGTACCGCAAGCACACGCCGCGTATGGCCATATCCCCCGCTTTATTAGATTCGATTTTCCACGTCAGGTTGCGAAAGCGTGCCTTACAGCGCACGGTATACGCTCGCGGAAAATCGCCGTCGAACGTAAATCCGGCGAAGTCCAACCAGTCGTATCGCAACTCGTTGATGCCGAAAATCTCGCGTTCGTTCTGTGTCAGCGACGTTCGCACGGCCAAAGTGGCTTTTCCGTCTTTTCGGCTCTCCACTTCCACCGTAACCGACTTCAACACTTTGGTAATATCGGGCGTATCCAAAGCGTTCGCGCAAGACGCGTAGACCGCACACACGGGTTTACGCTTTACGATCCTCGCCGTCAGCACCGAGGGCAACGCGCCCCCGTACACCGTCACCGCGCTTCCGTCCGCCATTTTCAGCCCGCACGCGCAATCCTCGGGGGCGGTCGCGGTCACCTTGCGCCCCTTCAAATCGCATACCACGTGCGTCACGCCTTGCGCTATCGCCACCGCTTGCCCGTTTTCGTCCGCCAAGGCAAAGCGGCACTTTCCCCAATCAACGTCCTTCACGTACACGCTGTCGCCCAACGTGCCGCCTATCGCCAAACGCACTTCTTCGTCCTCGTACACGTGCAAAATGGCTTCGCTATCCACATAGACGCACCCGTCGCCCACGTCGAGAGGCGTCGCCAGCACCGCATACACCGATTGATTCAGGTAAAACTCGTCGCCTTCCTCCACCGCGAGCGCCTCGTCAAAGGTCACGCTTCCGTCCGACGCGTCCACGGTCAACTGTCCCTCCTCGGTGTCCTCGAAAGTCACGTCCTCGTAGTCCTCGCCGAACGTGCACAATCGGCCGTCCACCGTGCCGAAGGATAGGGCGTCGCCCGATGTGTACCATACGCGCACGCCTTCGATGGCGTACTTGGTCCACTCGTAATTGCTGTCGCTGTCCATAGCCAATCGGTAGCGGCTGTCGCCCACGAACACCTCGCGCCCGTTACTCGCGTAATAGCGCAGGTCGTGTACCGTCGCGCGGCTTTCCTCGCCGAACAGGACGCCCTCGATGGGCGCGGACAAGCGCATCGCCTTCTTGTCGTCCGTCAACGCGTTGGTCATCACGCGATACAGTCCGTTCTCGGCGAGATACAGCACGTCCGAGTCGAGATAGCCCGCCGTACCGTCTGCGGACGGCTTGGGCAAAGTCGCCGTTCGCGTCAACGCAAACACGGCGCGTTTCGTCCGATAGACGTCCCCGTCTATTTCCGTCTGCTCGGTCACCCACTCGCCCACGCGCCAAAACGCGTTGGGTCCGCTCCCGTTTTTCACCACGGTCAACAAGCCGTCGTGCGTCGCGAGGTAGGTTGCCACGGTGCCGCTCGTACTCAATTTGCAGTACCCGTCGGGGGCAAAATACGTCCATTCGCCGCTTTCGCTGTGGTAATCCACGGCGGCGTTTTTCTCTTCTCCGCTCACGAACAAGCGGTCGCGGTTACCGCCCACGCCGTACACGACGCTCACCCTTCCCTTGCCTATTTTTTCGGCGTTATAGCGTTCGTCGCGATACTTGTACCGCACGACGATATTGTCTTGGTCGGTGGGTGCCGTCGTTGCCTCGGTAAAGGTGATCGTCGCGTTTCGGTAGTCCACTTCGCCCCAAACTTCGGCCCCGCACAGCAATTCGGACGTCAGCACGGGTAGCGTGCCGAACGCTTCGGTTTGGGCAAAGACATCGCCTATGCTGCTCACCACGCCGAAATCGGACGGAAACGTGATACTGTTTTCGTAGAAGGTCACCGTATAATCGGCAAAAATACTCTCGCGCGAGGCCACGCCGACCACTTGAAAGGCACTTGCCGTTTTCAGCACCAGCACCGCCGTATTCCAGCCGCTCGACGTGATCGACGAACTCTGCCACCGCAGATACCCGCCGCTCGCGTTGATTTCATAAAACCCGATCTTGCTCGGCAAAAAGTGCAGCGACTCCACGCCCGATATACTCGTATGCACCAGCGACAGTTGCACGCCCGACAAGTCGTCGCCCGTCACCGGCTCCCGCGCCATCGTTCCCGTGCGCCTACTCAAGATACTGTAATGGCGCACAGCCCCGTTCTCCTCTCGGTCCACTTCTATTTCCACCTGCCCGTCGGGGTCGGCGTGCTGCGCGTCCAACCGATAGGTAGCCGTTCCCGCGGGCGTTCCGTACAAGGTATTCTTGCGCCACCCCGTCAGCATATTGGGCTGTTCGGCCTTGCGCCCCTCTTGCGCCAATTCGATTCGGCGATAATAGGTCACGCCCGTCTGGGGCGTCACGGTCTCCCCGTCCAGATCGACTTCTTCGTAATTCTCGCCGACGCGCACGTAAAACACGCCTACCGAATCCTCGTCCACCGTCGCCTCGCGATATTCGTACCGCGTTTCGCTTCGTATCCCCACCGCCGTCGTCGGCACATAGGTATCTTCTTCGTCTTCCACTCTCCGCAGTTCCACCGAGTCGCCCACGCGTTTCAGCACGAGATAATCCCCGCACCCCACCACGTAGGCTCTGTCCTCGTGTTCGTACACGGCTATCGGTCTGTCCTCCAAATCGGCGAGGCGCACGCGATAGTCGGCCGCACCCGACAAAGTGATATCGCGGTAGTTCTCGCGGCAGTCTTCCCTGTCTTTCTCTCGCAGAAAAAAACGCGTGCCGGCATACACCAAAACGTAGGCCTGCCCTCCTATCCGCACGTCGAACACGCCGTTAATCGCCCCGTCGAACTTCACCGTCTGGCGGTAGCCGTTGCGCTTCCGCACCACGCCGCGGTCGAGGTAGACGTTTTCGGCTTTTTCCGCGTGGCGTCCGTCCGCCACGTCGGCTTGCCCGCGCATATTTATCCATCTCACGCACCTATCCGTCATAGTTCCTCCCACCTATAGGTACACCGCAATCGCGGCATATCGTTTTCTTCGCTCGTTACGGACGCTTTTACGCCTTGTTCGAAGTAATCACGCGCCCGTTTGGCCAAGACGGCGTCCTCTTCCTCCGTCAATTCGCTCTTCACGAAGTACGGTATCAATACGGCCAGATCCGACGGAACGCCCAATTCGGTCTCGTCCGCGCACATGGGTTCGAGCAACTCGAGGGTTTCTCTGTACGTCAGCACATACTCGGCTTCGGACGAATAAAAGGGAACGACTAAGTCGTTCCCTTCCCTACGGTATGGATGCGCCGCATAACCGTCCTCCGTCTTCTCCCACAATTCCAAAACTTCGTCCAAGCGCTCAACGGCAGTCAAATCGTAGGTTGCCACCGTACCCGTCACCACGGGCGCCGCCAAGGTCGTACTTGACGGCCTCAGCGCCCCCAACGCCCGCATCCGCGCCAAAGCTCGGTTGACGCTTGCTTCCAGCCCCGTCAAATAGCAGGCGTATTGCGGATTTTGGTACAATTCGACGAGATCGAGGTTTTCCAATATTTCCCCATTCGTCACCCCCATCATTCTGAGGGTCTCACGGCGTACCGTACCGACGTTCATACTACATCACCAGATGGAACACGCGCACTTTCACGTTCGCGGTGCTACTCGTCACGAACACTTTGTTCACGATAGAGGTCGAGGGAGACTCGCTCTTCATCTCGCCTTCGTCCTTCACGTACTTGCAACAGCCGCTTTCGATCTGGATAACGGCGCTAGACGCAGGCCCCAGCGTAAACTTCGGCTCGAACGAACTCGCATTCAAGCCGTTGCCCGCCTTCACGCGCACCTCCGAAGGATGCACGTCGGAAGAATTGATCACCATCAAGAGATAGCGGCTGTCCTTATCCGGCATATCCACGATCGCGCCGTACCCTTTACTGCTGCCCGCCGCCGACACGCCCACGGTGATGTCCTCGTCGCCCAGGACGGTTTTCCACGAATTGACCTTTTTGAGTTCGACGTTCTTTACTACTGCAAACATATCCTACACCTCCTTAATATTTGACGTTGTACACCACCAACTCCTTGGGGCGCACGATACGCGCGTCGAAGAGGATAAATCCCTTCACGGCGTCCACGAATTTCTTTTCGGGTCTATAAGCCTCGGTATGCGTCAAAGGCTTGACGAACGCGATGGCTCTCTTGGTACGCGCCATCACGGTCTCGTATTCGGCGGTCGTACCGTTCACGGTCAAGTCGTGCTTGGCCACGTTATTCGATACCTTGATCTTCATACCGTTGTAGTAGTACACCCTACCCGACTTCAGTATCTGACTGTTGTCGGTGTCGGCGGTACGGTACTCCTTGCGGAACTTCGTGAAGAATTTAGGACCGACGGTTACCACGATTTCCGTCTGGTCGGACACGTCGTTCTGTAGCAAGGTCAACTGCATCTCGTCCAGAATATCGAGCACGTTCTTTTCGCCCGTGCTTGCCGCACCCGTCACGCAGGTGGTGCTACCGAGGACGTTGGCCTCGGCGGACAAAGCCATCGAGGCGATGTAGCGGTCCACTTCGTTGGCCAACCCTTCGGTGGTCTCTTCCTGCAACGCTTCCACCACGCCGTCCAAAGCCTGCGCCTTGTCGATATCGCCGATTTCGTAGTTATAGTAGGCAATATGATTGATGGGCATCACGATAGACGTGCTCGCCACGGTCTCGGGCGAAGCGATCTCACCGCTCGCCTGGTCGCGGGACAGACTGCGTATGGTGGGTTTGGCGATACCCGTAATGGTCACGGACTCGCCCATGCGTTTCACGTCGCCCTCGTACTTACGGTAGCAATCCTCCGCAAACACGCACTTACGTTCGAGGTCGCGGTTGATACCCGCTTCCCATACTGCCGGTATAAAATTGGAATAACTCATTTATTTCCTCCTTCTATTTCAATCTTTTCAGGGACTTTTGCACTTTGTCCCAATGTTCTTCGATGAATTTTGCGCTCATCGACTGCATTTCCGCGAGCGAATAGTATTCGCCCTCTCCTACGGCGGATGCGCCTTTCAGGCTACCCGTCGCGTTGGCCCTCGCCGCGTCGCGGCGCTCCTTGCCGATAAGACTTTTATTGAGGCGCATATATCCGCGATAGATATCCGCCAAAGGCGTCTTCCCCACTTTCCCCTCGGCGTAGGACAGGAAGTCTTCGTCCGCAAACAACGCCTCTTTGTCGAGGTCGGGATAGGCCTTATCGAAGGCCTCGCCGTCGGCGCGGTACCATTCGTCCGTACCCGCTTCGGGCATTTTTCCCTGCGAAGCGTCGGCGTCGCCCGTCGGGGCGGCTTCTTCCTCTTCGGCTACCGAGCCTTTCGCGTCTTCCTCTTTCGCGCATTCGACGCTCGCCCTCTCGTCCTCTTTACCATTGATTTCCTCTCCGCATTCGGGTGCGCCTTGCTGCCGCTCTTGGCTGCAATTATCCGCACCCGTACCCCCGTTTTCCGCGCAAACGGCGCTCTTTTCACTCTCTTCCATACCTGTTCCTCCTATTCAAAAAAGGGCGCCTCGGCACCCTCTTACGATCCTCGCTTTCACCGCGATTCGTTCTACCCAAACAGAAATGGCTCTTCCTTCCCGAAAGAGCCATTCGTTCGTTCTATTCTCCGCAACCCGACGGACGTCGTATTTTACCCGAGCAACGCCTTGTTTCACCCACGGCTCTGCCGTGCGCCTACTCTTCGTCCGCGAAGTTTTCCCAATACGAGGCTTTGACCTCGTTTGCGTCCACGCCGTACCCCTCACGGTAACATTGCGCCAAGAAAAGACAGGCCTCTTTATACCCCGTTTGGGCGGCCTTGGTCGCCCATTGAATACACGCTTTGGGGTCTTCCTTTTCTTCGTCGCCGCCCTCTTTCATGGCCAATGCCAACCGATATTGCGACGGGGCGTGCCCCAAAAGAGCGCATTGTTGCCACAGGCTCAACGCGCGTTTTTGATTTTTCTCGGTGCCTTCGCCTCTCCACAAAAGGCAAGCGAGGTTGTAGTCCGCGACCAAATTTCCTTTCGATTGCGCTCGCTCGAACCACAACGCCGCCATTTTCACGTCTTTCGCCGTACCTTTTCCTTCGAGGTAGCACAGCCCCAGATTGACCATCGCTTGCGAATCCCCTTCGGCCGCCGCTTTTTTGTAGGCGTTCACCGCGCCCGCGTCGTCGCCCTCGGCCTGCAAACTCTCCCCCTCGGCGGTATTCGCGTTGGGGATAGTGCCTCCCGCGTTGCGCTTGTTCAACTCCGCCTTGGCGGGTTCGTACCCCAACGCTGCGGCGCGCGCCAATAGCACCGTGCCTTCTTTTTCGTTTTGCACGGTACCCCAGCCGTTCAACAAACACACCGCCAAGTGATACACGGCGGTGCGCTCGCCTTTTGCGGCCGCTTCGCGCAGGATACGCAATCCCTCTTGCGGATTTTGCACCACGCCTGCGCCGCGCACCAACGCAAAGCCGACGTACGCAGGTGCCGAAAAGTGCCCGCGTTGCATAGCCTCTTCAAACAATTTGAACGCTTCCGCCTCGTCCTTTTCGGTGCCGTTGCCCGTTGCCTTGCAAAGCCCCAGATTAAAGCTTCCGTCCGGGTTGCCTTTATCTCTCGCCGCTTGGAACAATTCGACCGAACGCGCGACGTTTTTCGGGCCGCCACGACCGTCCAGCATACACACGCCCAGATTATTCATTGCGCCGACGTGTCCGCTTTTTGCCGCACGCTCAAACCACAGCCTTGCCGAAGCGGGGTCGGGCTGTCCGCCCACGCCCTGCAACAGCAGATTGCCGTAGGTATTCTCGCCTTCGCTGTCGCCCGAAGCCGCGCTCTTATATATCCATTCCCTCGCCGCCTTGGTGTCGGGGCGCACGCCGATACCTTTTAGGTATCGCACGCCCAAGGGTTGGAAGGCTTTGACGTAACCTTTTTCGGCGGATTTTTGCAGATACTCCGTACTCTTGGCGGGATTTTTCTCGCCCGCCGAACCGTCCATATAGGTCATACTGAGGTTAAAATACGCCTCGGGCAATCCCTTCTCCGCGGCCTCTTCGAAGAGTTGCCGCGCTTTCGATCCGTTTCGTTCGACCAATCGGCCCGTCACGTACATCACGCCCAACTGATTCAATGCGTCCGGGAAGCCCGTTGCCGCGGCTTGCTCGATGACAGAAAGGCCTTCCATCGGCGTCGCGCCGTCCACTTTTCCCTCCATCATCATATTGCCGAGGCGCATCATCGCGGGCACGCTGCCCCTATCTACCGCCAGGCGCAAAAGGCGCATACCTTCTTGCTCGTCTTTCGCCACGCCCACGCCCAAATAGTGCAGGTTGGACAGGTGGAAATACGCGTCCACCGCGCCTCGTTCGGCGCTTTCCCGCAACAAGCGCACGCCTTCCGCCACGTTCCGCATCACGCCGCGCCCGTTCAGCACCAGCAACGCCTCTTGGCATTGACAGTCCGCGTCTTCCGGCGCACCTTCGTGAAAACATTGATACGCTTCGGCGAATTTTTGTTGCGCCAACAGCTTGATTCCCTTTTCGATTTGCAGCATAACACACCTCTTGCGGATTCCGCTATGGCGCCGCGTTTGCCTACGCATCGTCACGGATTTCCCACGACGTCATTATACCACGTATCGCGTGCGTTTGCAAGAATCAGTCGCAATGAAAATGCAGACTTATCCAATCCTCTCCCTCGCCTGCGTCTTCCGTCCACTCGCGCCCCGTTCTTTCGGCCACTTGATGGGCGATGGCCAGGCTTATCACGAGGTCGTCGTGCTTAGAGGGCGACGCCTCGGGGCGGCCTTGGGCGTTCCGCACGAAGAACAGCATTTCCAATAGCGTTTCCCTATCCTTTTCTATGGTCGGGTTATCCCGCCACAACGCTTTGAGGGCGGACAGCATCACGGGGCGCGTTTGCGCGTTGGTCACCCACCCCGCCCGCAAGGTACGAGCGCCCGTCAACGCGTCCGGTCTCTCCCGCAGGTACAGGTTGGGATACCCCCATTTTTGCAGTAGCCGCGTGGGAGCCAGGCTGAAGTTGACCTCTATGCCGATCATCGCCGTATGATAGTACGACCCGAGGCAGTACACCTGCCTTGCGTAGAGGTCGTCGTCCGTATGCTGCACGTGCAAAGTTGCCGCCGTTTCGCCAGTCAAGGCGTTCACCACCTTGGCGGCGTAGTAGTCCGAGCCTTCGCCCGCCGTGTCGCCGCCCAAGGCGTAGGGCGCACGTTCCCGCACGCCGTTCACCTCGCGCGTTTGGGGCGTTTCGTGCAATCTTACGCACCCGTTTTCGTCGTCTATCCATTTGACGTTGGTCACGAATTCCTCCCCCACGTCGTTATGGAATAGGCGACAATCGAAGTAGCCGCGCCTCACCTCCTTTTCTGCGTGGGCGTTCAACGCCGCCAGCACGGATTCGCGGTCGAAATAGCATTCGGCCGAGGAGATAAAGGCCTCCTCGGGGGTACAGGGATACTCCTGCATTATGCCGCTTTTGTCGAGATACGCGCGGTACTTTTCACGGTACCAATTCCGCGCCTTTTCCGTCACGCCCTTCTCTTCGAGCCATTGCAACCGCTTTTCGAGCCACCCGTCCGTCGGACTTGCCCCTACGCGGTCGAGGGTGTATTCGGGCGTCTCCCACCAAGGATAGAACAGATTGACGCACGCCCCTTTGTCCCACAATTCCTTGGCGGCGTTCCACCCGTTGGCGGTGGTCTCGTATATCTGCACGCTGTCCGCCGTCAACGCCTCGCCGATACTTCTCTGCAAACTGTCTAAGCGGCACCGATAAAAGGCCGCCTCGCTGTAATGCACAAAGTTGAGGGTTCTGGATCTACCGAGGTTATCCCCCGCCGCGCCAACGCGCCACGACGAACCCAGCCGTTCGAACACCAATTCCCGCCTGCTGTTATACTTGGTTTTGGGCTTGATAAGCTTTGGCAATCTATCGTACATAGCCTTCGCTTTGTCCGCGAAAATGGCGTTCATATTGTCCAACGTATCCGCCAAGGTAAACCCCGCGAAATGTTTTCTCGCCAGACAATACGTCAACTGCATCGCGGTTATCAAGGTCGTGAAGCCCTGCTGCCGCCCTTTCAGCACGAAGTAGGGCTTTTCGGTGCCGTACCGCTCGAACGCGGCGACAAAATCCTTTTGCACGGCGTTCAGAAAGAAGGGCACCACCTTTTGCTTCTTGTCCACCACTTGCATCACGGCTTCTATCAGCAAATAAGGCTTATCGCGTACACGCGCCCGCATTTCCTTACTATCGGTAATGCGTTTCGCCACGTAGGCCACCAGCCTGTTGTCCTCGCGTATATCCCCGCGCCATCGGCTTTTCCTCAGGGCGATCAATTCCTCAACCGTCGTCGAATCCGTCAAAACTCTCGCTCACCTCCTCTTGCGCCATCAATGTCTTGCCCAAGGCGGCCAATTCTTTGATCCCCGTCTGCTTGGCGGCGGCCAAATACCACTCGTACTGCGCTTTTGCGGCGGTATCGCCCTTTTTGATTTTGGGCAAAAGGGACAGCATATTGTTTTCCATCACCAGCAGATGTTTCAGTTTTGCGGTCAGCACTTCTTCCAACAACTCACTACTCGACATCTTTCTCCCCCGCCAACGCCTCGCACACGAGGTTGATTTTGACCCACATCAAATCGGTGTCTATATCGAGGTCACGCGCGACTTCCTCCACGCTCTTGCCGTCTACGAACAAGGCCACGGCCAATTTTCGCTTGCCCTCGTCGAGTTTGTCCATACGCGGGGCCCACTCGCTTAGGGCCGCGTCGCCCAATTCGCCTATTCGCTTCACCAAGGTTTTCAACGCCTTGTCCTCGCCGTCCGTCGTCTGACCCATTTCGAGATAGGCTTTGCGCAAAGCGCGCATACGCATCAGCGACTTATACGCCCTTTTGGCTTGCTTCCCCAATTCTTCCGTGCGCCGTCCGTAAGGGGTATCTTCCCACCCCTTCCGCACGCGGTAGCGCACTTCCACGTGGCGCATACAATGGTAGGTGCAGTATTTACTACCCTTATACGTCCACCCCCAATCGCGGCCGATCACGGTCAAAAACACCTTTCCGCACACGGGACATACGTTTTCGTCCATCGTCAAATAATCCATATATACCTCCGATTTACGGCCAAAGACCATAGGCCCCGCCGCCCTTAATATTGATTTCCCCTATTTCGTTTTTTTCGGATATTCCCGACGCGTTTTCCGCGCCGTTTCGTCTTCGCCTTCGCCGCCTCGGTTCCGCTCGTTTCCCGACCGACGCGGCGTTTCGCCGTGCCATATCGAATAGGCATACCCTTTCTTCGGCGGGCACTCGTTTCTCCGCTACGCGTTTCCCGAATGCTCGTAGCGCATTTACGCACTATCTCTCCCCCATAGTTGCATTATACAACCGCAAGTTGTATTTTGTCAATACGTTTTCACGCATTTACAACTTTTCGGCTTAATAAAAAATCTTAATACAACCATTCGGCGTATTGGCATATTTATATATAAAAAGGAAAATAATAATATTCTTACCCTACTAAGTAACGCACGCTATCGGCGTGCAAACCGCGTTGCATAGCAATATCTCACGATTTTCTTTGTGCTTTATACCGCGTCGGCTCTGCCGATATAGCGCGCCCTGTCCGCTCGTCGCCCGCGTTGCGCACCTTCTCCGCAAACTATTTTGCCTTATCAATACCCGCGAATACCCAAAACCCCCACGCCGAAGCGCGGGGATTTTAAGGAAGGTACATATAATATGGGAATTATATTTCTAATGGATTGCCGTCTATTCTACGGCGATATGGTGCACGGCTGCGCCCGTTATCTTCACGCCCAAGCGGCTTATCAAATTGCAACCTCTATCGTAGATATCCGCCATCATAATGTCGGTCATACGCACCGAATCGAAGTCGTCCTCGCCGAAGAAGGCGCACACGCTGTCGCTCTTTTCTATGCGCCCGAAGGTCAGCAGATCGCACATGACCGAGGTACCCTTGCGCATCTTGTCCGTCTTGGGCACTTCGGACAGGAAGACGACCTTCGCCTTGCCGTTCTTGGACACGCACAGCACGGTATCGCCGTCGCTCATCAAGCCGGCCGCGATCACCTTGTCGCTATCGTCCAACCGAATGGCGCCCGCGCCCAAGGTCAATCTGCCCTTCACCATAAAGCCCGTCGCCGCCGTGCGTATGACGAAGCCTTTTTCGGTGGCCAACACCACGTCTTTACCCTCGTCGTAGATCTCGGTCGCCAGCACTTTCACGGTGTCGTCCTTCAACTTGATGGCCGCGCCGTAGTCGTCCCTCGTCATATACTCGCCGAGGGCGGTCACGCGCACCATACCGTCCGAGGTATACGCGATGATATTGGTATTCTCCACGTCCTCTTCTTTGACCACCACCACGCTCACCACGGTCTCGTCCGCCTGCGCTTTTGCGAACAGTTTTTGCAAGGCGAATCCCTTTTCTTTGAGTTTGCGTTCTTTGAGGTCGCGCACTGTAAGTCTTGCGAAGTTGCCCTTATCCGTAAAGGCAAACAGCGTCATATCGTTGGTACAGGGCACCAACTGCCGCACCACGCCGTCCACCGCCGTCAACTCCTTGCTGCACGTAGAGAAACTCCGCGCGGTCACGAATTTCATCGTGCCGTTCTCGTGCAATATCACTTGGCCGTTCAACACGATTTTCTCGGGGTCGACGTTCTCTTGGATGACGATATCCGCCGAGTTGACGATACGCGTTCTTCTGGGCGTCTTGTACTTGCGCTTGATGGCGGTCAATTCGTCGGCCACCACTTCGAGTTGCCGCTTGTCCGATTTCAGTATTTCGCTGAGATACGCGATCTGCTTCACCAATTCGGCCAATTCGTCCTGCAAGTCCTTCACTTCGAGGGCGCACAATCTGCGCAATTTCATATCGAGAATGGCGGTCGCCTGTTTTTCGGTCAAACTAAACCGCACCTGTAAGGTCTTCTTGGCTTCGGTCGACGACGCGGCTTTCTTGATGATACGCACCACTTCGTCGATATTATTGATGGCCACCAATAGGCCGCGCACGATCTCCTCGCGCTCCTTGGCCGCCGCCAAATCGTAGGCGGTACGGCGTTTGATCACGGTCTTTTGATAGTCCACGTAATAGGATATGATCTCCATCAATCCCAACTGCTTGGGTTTACCGCCCGCGATGGCCACCATATTCACGCCGAAGGACTTGCACAGGTCGGTCTGCTTGAAGAGCATCGCCACCATCTGCTTCACGTCCGCGTCGCGTTTCAACTTTATCACGGCTCTCGTACCTTCGCGGTCGCTCTCGTCCAATATATCGGCTATCCATTCATAGCCGGGTTTCTTGGCGTCGCGGTTCTCCGAAATCTTGCGCAACAAACTCTGTTTGTTGACTTGGTACGGGAATTCGGTGAAGACGATATTTTTCTTATCGCCCTCTTTCTCCACGTGGAACACCGCGCGGATCAACAGTTTACCTCTGCCCGTCTTGTAGATCTCCTCCAAATTTTCCGCGATGAGTTCGCCGCCGGTGGGAAAATCGGGCGCTTTGATATACTTCAGCATTTCCGCGAGGTCGGGCTTCTTCCTTGCGGTCAGACAGCCGATATAATACACCGTGCCGTCGATGACTTCCCCGAGGTTATGCGTGGGAATATTCGTCGCCAAGCCCACGGCGATGCCGTTCGCGCCGTTCACAAGGAGGTTGGGGAAGCGGCCGGGCAGCATCTGCGGCTCCTTCAAAGTGTCGTCGAAGTTGGGCGAGAACATTTCCGCAGGCATCTTGTCGAGGTCGCGCAGAAGTTCGAGAGACAGTGGCGACAATCTCGCTTCGGTATAACGCATGGCGGCCGCGCCGTCCCCGTCCACCGAGCCGAAGTTGCCCTGTCCTTCTACCAGGATACCGCTCATATTGAAGTCCTGCGCCAAACGCACCAAGGCGTCGTACACGGACGTATCGCCGTGGGGGTGATACTTACCCAAGCATTCACCGACGATACGCGCGCATTTCTTATAGGGTTTATCGGGCGTCAGGCCCAATTCGTTCATGCTGTACAAGATACGCCGTTGCACGGGTTTCAAGCCGTCCTCTACGCGCGGCAAGGCCCTATCCAATATGACGTATTCGGCAAAGGGCATCATGCTCTCGTGCATGACTTCTTCGAGGGGTTTATCGAATATTTTAGTCACTTCGCTCATTTCCATTTGTTCTTCATTCATAACCGTCCCTCCTTAGTCCTTTCTGATGAAGTCGTCCACTTTGTTGAAGTCGGCGTGTTCGCTGATATACGCTTTACGCGCGTCGATATTATCCCCCATCAAGGTAGACACCATGCGTTCCGCCTCCGCGCCGTCCTCCAAAGTCACGCGCATCAAACTGCGCCTGTCGGGGTCCATTGTGGTCTCCCACAGTTGCTCCTTGCTCATTTCGCCCAAGCCTTTGTAGCGTTGCATTTCGGGTTTACCGCCCATTTCCTTCACGGCGGCGTCCAATTCGCGGTCGCTGTACACGTATTTCACCACGCCTTTCTTGCTCAAACGATAGAGGGGCGGCATACCGCAGTAGACGTGCCCTTGCGTGATCAATTCCCGCATATAGCGGTAGAAGAAGGTAATCAACAGGCAGCGGATATGCCCGCCGTCTTGGTCGGCGTCCGCCAGGATGATGACCTTATGGTATTTCAAATTTTCCACGTTGAATTCGTCGCCGAAGCCCGCGCCGAACGCCGAGATCATCGTGCAGATCTCCTCGTTTTCCAAGAGTTTCTCTATGCGCTGTTTTTCCGCGTTGATGATCTTGCCGCGCAGGGGCAGTATGGCTTGTGTCTGACGGTTGCGGCATTGTTTCGCCGTGCCGCCTGCCGAGTCGCCTTCTACTATGAACACTTCGTTCAATTCGGGTTTCCGTCCCGTGCAGGGCGCCAATTTACCGATGAGGTTGCTGGCCGACGCGTTGCTTTTCTGCCGCGCTATATCCTTGGCTTTTTTGCTGGCCACACGCGCCCGTTGCGCCGACATAGCCTTGTCGATGATGGCGTCGCCCACCGACCAATTTTTCTTATCCGCCAAGTAGGCGCTCAATTTTTCCACCACCACGCTTTCCACGTACAACTTGGCGTCCGTACTACCCAACTTGCTCTTGGTCTGACTCTCGAATTGCACGTTGGCCATTTTGAGCAAGAGCACGCAGGTCAAGCCTTCGCGGAAATCCTCGCCCAAGAAGTTGGCGTCCTTGTCTTTCAGAAAGTTGCGGCTTCTCGCGTAGTCGTTCAGGACGCGCGTCAAGGCCGACTTGAGACCGGTCTCGTGCGTACCGCCGTCCGTGGTGGGAATATTGTTGACGTACGACGCGATGGTCTCGTTATAGCTGTCCGTATATTGGATGGCCACTTCGAGCTTGCGGTCGTCCAGGCTGTCGTCCGACAGATAAATCACGTCGTCGAATATCTTGCTCTTGCTGTTGTTGATATATTTCACGAGGTCGATAATACCGCCCTCGTAGCACAGCGACACGGTGTAGGGCTGCATATTGTCGTCCAACTTGCGCTTGTCGATCAAGGTGAACCGCGCCCCCCTGTTCATAAAGGCGGTGTCCTGCAAGTGTTTCACGATGATATCGGTATTGAACTTGATGGTCTCGAAGACCCTGTCGTCGGGCATAAACCGCACGAAGGTACCTTGTTTCTTGGTCTTCTCCCCTTTTTTGAGAGGGCCAACGGGCACGCCCGACTGTATTTCGCCGTGCTCGTCCTCCACTGAGTGGAAGCGCTGCTCGTAGACGTAGCCGTCGCGGTAGACCTGCACTTCCAGCCATCTTGACAGCGCGTTGACCGCCGAAGCACCCACGCCGTGCAAGCCGCCCGAGAACTTGTAGTTCTTGTTGTTGAACTTGCCGCCCGCGTGCAATTCGCAGAAGACCACTTCCACGGTGGACACGCCCAATTCGGGGTGCATACCCACGGGGATACCTCTGCCGTTGTCCTCCACGGACACCGAGCCGTCGGCGTACAGTATCATCGTCACTTGGTCGCCGTAGCCGTTGGTAATTTCGTCCACCGAGTTGTCGAATATCTCCCACAACACCTGGTGCAAACCGGGCTCGCCCGTGCCGCCGATATACATACCGGGGCGTTTACGTACGGCGTCCAAACCTTTTAGCAATTCGATTGAGTTCTGATTATATTCTTGAGCCATAGTACACCTTCCTTCCTTTTCTCTATCGTTTATCCTCCGTGGCCTTTTGCGCGGTCAATTCCTTTTCGAGGACGGCTATATATTCGTCGCATACGCTTTGCGGCGCGTACAGGCGCACATTATCCCCCGTCGTCAGTAGCCACGAGAAAAACACGGGCGACACTTGCACGTCGCACGCAAAATAGAACGTGCCGTCCCGCCTATCCACCAGGCGCAGATCGTACCCGAACTTATCCAGCACCATATTGATGACCTTGGGCTCGTTCTTGCACAAAAAAGTCACGCGCTTGGTCTCGCCCGCGTACATACCGAAAGTACTTTTAAGGTACTTCGCCACGGGCAATTCTTTCGCCCACAGCGGGATGTCCGCCTTTTCTTTTTCGAGCGCGATATCGCACATTCTGTCCACGCGGTAGGTCACGTAATGATCGCGGTCCGCCATCACGGCCAGCATATAGTAATTATCGTCTTGGCACACCAATGCCTTGGGCGTCACGACGTACCACTCCGAGCCGTCCGAACGCTTGCGATACGCGCGTTCTTTGTTTACGTCGAGGTCAAAGTAGCGGAAGCGCACTTTGCGCCTTCTCTCCAAGCACTTTTGCAAGGCTTCGATATTGTCCGTCACAAAGTCGTCCTTTCGTTTTCCTTGCACAAATTGCGTACTGCCGCGGAGTCTTTCGCCCTTGGCGTTTCCGCCCAGCGCGGCGATTTTCATCGTCAACTCCTTGCTCTTCGCCGTGCTCAAAAACTTAGCGGCCTGCACCGTATCCATCAACAACCGCAACTCGGCCATAGAAAAACTATTGTCGTCCACGTAGTATTCGTTGACTTTGGTTCTCTTCACCTTCACGGGATAATCGAGTTCTTGCAGGATGCGGATATCGTCGTATACCGACTTTCTTTCGCACACGATATCCTCGTCCGCCAGTCGTTCCATCAACTCCACGGTGCTCATCGTGTTCTCTTCGTCCGTCTCCTGCCGCAGAATTTCCCAAGTGCGCAGCAATTTGATTTTTTGATTTTTGTTTTTCATCAGTCCTTAATGTACCGCCTTCTCGCTTCCCGTTTCGCACGAGATGCCCTTACGAGCTCCCTCGCCGCACTTGCGACGATAGACAACACGCCTGCGACGCCCACTATGATACAAGCAATATTCAGACCAAACATATCCTTCTCCTTCGCCTTCGGCGGATTTGTTTTTCTCCGCGCTCTCGGCTCGTTTGATGAGATCATTATAGCCCGAATACCGCTATTCGTCCATATTTAGTTGTCCTTTTTATTGTACACCATTTTCAAAAATTTGTCAAGCCTTTTTAGCGATTTTTTTATTAAAAAATTCAATTATTTTCGCCGCTTTCGTCCCATTATCCGTACATCATGTTGCCTTACTCCGCCTACGCACAACCGCCTCGCACCGCATAGCGATACCACGCAAATCCCCGTGGAATAATCTCGCGTGGGCACGGCCCAATATCACGTTCCCCTGCGATTCTCAATCTTTCCGCACCTTGCGCCAAAGCGCAAACTTCACGCAAGGTTTTGTCTTGAACTTCGCTTGCATAGCAAACTTCACTTCGCCGCAGGCGAAACTTCAAGCACGCTTTGACGTGCCGCTCGCCCCATTTCCCCTTTTTCTCTCCATCTTTCCCATTTTTCCCCATTTCGCGCCGTGCTACAATACCTATATGAAATTCCAGACCGTCAAAAAAGGCTACGATCCCAAAGCAGTCGATCAATATATTTCCGTCAAAAGCGAGGAGCACCGCGACCAACTCGACACGGCCAAGCAACGCGCCGCCCTTCTCGTCGAAGAAAACGACGCCCTTCGCCGCGAGGTAGAGGGTTTACGCCGCAACGAAGCCAAGGTTACGCGCCTGCTCATCGATGTGCAAACGATTGCCGAACGTGCCGAGCACACGGCGGACGAATACGCGCGGCTCGAAGCCGAACGCCTTTCACAATTCAAAGAAAAATGGGTGGATTACGCCACCGAGTATCTCCACCGCACCCTGCCCGACTTTGCGGACAAATTGGACGCCTACTCCTACGACTACGCGCACCGACTCAAAGAAAACCTATCCCAAAATCTCTTTCTTCTCTCGGATCCCCTTTGGGCGGACTATCAGGCCGAGACCAAACGCACCGCGTCCTCTCCCGGCGCCCCCGTCCACGTCGAGGATCTTCTCGCCAGATTACAAAAGAAAGAATAGTCCGTAAAATTCAACGCTCTTCGGTCATTTCGCATCTTTCGAAACGTCGCAATAGTAAAAGCGGCTACCGTCATTCGACGATAAATTCGCTACAAAAAAGGGTTGTCATCAACAACCCTTTCTTTTTTATTCCTTTTTCCTCGGACGTCCCGGCCCGCGCTTGACGGTCGGTTCTTCCCCATCGGGGTTCTTTCTCGGTCTTCCGCGTCCGCGTTTGACGGGTACTTGCGGCGCGTCCTCTATGGCGGCTTCCGCCGACGAATCGCCTTCTGCTGCATTCTCAATAGCGGGTTGCACCGCCTCGGCGGTCTCCTCTTTCGCTTCACCGCCGCCTTGCGCGCTCTGCTCCGCCTCTTTGAATACGAACTCGGCAAAGCCGAGGCTCTTCATAAACTTGTCGAAATGCGCCTGCCCCTCTTCGTCGTTTTTGAAGACGGCCGTGCAATTCAGTATGCGCTCGCACGTAGCGTTGATATATCCGCGCACGATTTCGCTTGCCTTTTCTTTGTCGGCCACGAATCCGTTGGCTTTCAGCAGTCCCACGATCATATTCTTGTGTTTGCTCATGGGATTTTCGCCATCCGACAGCGCTTTCTCGTCAAAAGTTGTCGAACCACAGAGGATATCCGCCACTTGATCCATCTCTTTTTCCAACCTGCCGGGCAGGATGAACGTACCCAACGCCTCGATGATGCCGATGGCCTCTTTCTTGATATGGTGCATATCTTCCGTGGGGTGGAAGATACCAAAGGGATGCGCCTCGTCCGTGCGGTTGTTGCGCAATATCATTTCACAATAGTATTCGCCCCTCTCCATGCGGAAGACGGGAGTCACGCTGTTGTGCTGCACGCCGTTCGTACCGGCGTAGATCCCCACCGACTCGTCGGTATATCCGAGCCACATCGTGTACAAATAGTTGGCGGCTTTTACGAGTTGAACGCGGTCGCGGCAGCGCATACGCACCACCGAGTTGTACCAATCCACGATGCCGAATTTGACGTTGGGATAGGCCATATTGGTATATCTCGCCCGCAAATAACGGCTGAACATGGGATGCACTTTCGCACCGCCCTGGAAGTGGTCGTGCGCCAATATCGAGCCGCCCACGATGGGCAGAGGCGCGTTCGCTCCCACGAAAAACGAGGGAAAGATGCGGATTATCTCGGTCAGGTGCAAAAAGGTCTTTTCGCTTAGCCCCATCGGCACGTGCTTGCTGTTGAAGAAAATGCAATGGTGCGTAAAGTAGCTGTACGGCGAATACTGCATATACCATTGTTCCCCATCGTCAAAGACGATGGGCACGGCGCGCAAGGTACTTCTCGCCGCCCAGCCGGGCTTGCCGTAAAAGCCGATATTCTCGGCGCAAAGCATACACTTGGGATATCCCGTTTGGGGGGCGGCCTTAGCGGCGGCCACCTCTTTGGGATCCTTTTCGGGCTTGGCGGTATTGATGGTCACCTGTATATCGCCCATACTCGCCGTGAAGCGCCATTTGGGGTTGGCGGCGATGGCTTTCATGGGGATATAGCCGCTCTTTTGGCACAGGTCGTAGAACCAATCGCAGGCATAGCGCGTGCTCTCGCTGTAACTGATGGCGTCGAAGCGCTCCATCACTTCCGCGGGGGTCGGCATCACCAAGGACGTCAGGCGCACGCCGAAGCGTTCCCTGTCCGCCTCGTCGATAATACCGTATTCCACGGCGTATTGCACCAACGGATTCAAAATATCCGCCAATTCCTTCTCGCAATTCTCCAACGCGTCCGTCCGCTCGGTGAGGTGCAATTCGTACATCAAATTATTCCGCGCCCAAAACTCGTTCGGTGCCGGCAAAGACAAATACTTGCGTCCATACGCAATCAAATGCTCCACGTACACCATTGCCATAGTCGTATTCGTTTGTTTATTCACCCGTCCACTCCTTTACAATTATTCTTTATATCACGCATTTCGCCGCGTTCGGTGCGAAATTACGCAAAAAAGCGAACTCCACCCAATTATTCTTCACTCCTTCGCCCCAAATAAAAACACAAAGGCGCAAGGACTTTCAAAATAATCTTGATATTTGTTACAAAATAATGTATAATAATTTGGTGCGCAACCTTGCGCAATTACATTATACAATAGAAGGTATGCTTATGGCAAGTACAAATTTAGATTTAATGATGACAAAATCGGCGGATTTTTGCGAAATAGCGCGCAGGCTCTACGGCCCTTCTGTGGACTTATCCAAAGTTGCCGACCGCTTCGTCGGCTTGGGCAAATTGCACGAAGCCACCTTCGACTGCCGTAATTACGCCTTTTTCTCTTCCCCCGGCCGCATCGAGCTATTGGGCAACCACACCGACCACCAGCACGGCAAGGTCTTGTGTGCTTCCATCAATCTGGACACGTTGGCCGCGGTCACCCCGCGCAAAGACGGCCGCATCCTCATCAAATCGGGCAACTATCCCCTCATCGATGTCAGGCTCGACAACGTAGACTACAATCCCGCCGAGCAAGGCACCTCTTTGGCGTTGGTCAAGGGCGTGATCACCTATTTCCGCCGCAAGGGCTACTCGGTGGACGGTTTTTCCGCCACCATGACCAGCAACGTGGCCCGCGGTTCGGGCGTCTCCTCGTCCGCCTCGTTCGAGTGTCTGGTCGCAGAGGTCATCAACGTGCTGTTCAACGAGGGCAAAATCGACGCCGTCGAAAAGGCCAAGGCTTCCCAATGGGCGGAGAGTGAATTCTTCGGCAAGCCCTGCGGCCTTCTGGACCAATGCGCCATCGCCTTGGGCGGCGTCAGTTATATCGACTTCGCCGATCCCGAGCGCCCCGAGGTACGCAAGGTGGACTACCCCTTCTCCTCGCGCATCGTGTTGGTCAATTCGGGCGGCGATCACACCCGCCTCACCGATTGCTACACCGCCATCAAGGACGAGATGCAGTCTGTCGCCGCTTTGTACGGCGCACAATATCTCCGCGACGTACCCTACACCGCCGACCTGTTCGCCCGCGCCCGCGAGGCGGGGCTATCGGGTCGCGCCGTACTTCGCGCCATTCACTTCTTTGAGGAGGAACTCCGCGTGGAAGCGGCCGTGGACGCCATCGACTCGCTGTCCGAGCCCGACTTCTACGACGCCGTGGGCAGTTCGGGCCTAAGTTCCGCCTGCTATCTTCAAAACACCTGCGTACCGGGCGACGATCGCCAGCCCATCAACTTCGCGGTCGAGTACCTTCGCGCGTTGGGCGCCGAGGCCTGCCGCGTACACGGGGGCGGTTTCGCGGGCACGGTACTTGGCATTTTCGCCAAAGAGGACTTCGACGCGGCCTACGCAGCGTTGGTGTCCCTCTACGGCGAGGACAACGTGTTCGCCATCGACATTCGCCCCGACGGCGCCACCTTCACGGGCATACGATGCTGACCCAAGGGCGTATATACGCCCTTTATTATAACAAGGAGAAACTTATGCGCAATCTCAGTTTACTCACCGATCTATACGAGCTCACGATGATCTACGGCTACTACAAGTGCGGTATGCACCGTAGGGAAGCCGTGTTCGACCTCTTTTTCCGCGGCACCACCGAGTTGTCCTACGCGGTCGTGTGCGGGTTGGAGCAAGCCGTGGAGTACGTCCGCAACATTCACTTCGACGAGGCGGACATAGCCTACCTTCGCTCGCTCAACCTCTTTGACGAGGGCTTCTTGGAGGAGCTTCGCCGCTTCCGCTTCTCGGGCGACGTGTACGCCATGCCCGAGGGCACCATCGTCTACCCCTACGAGCCCATTCTCACGGTCAAAGCGCCCGTATTCGAGGCGCAACTGATGGAGACCACCTTGCTCACCATCATCAACCACCAGACGCTCATCGCCACTAAGGCCAGCAAGATAGTGGGCGCCGCCCAAGGTGCCGTGATGGAGTTCGGTCTCCGTCGCGCCCAAGGTCCCGACGCGGGTATCTACGGCGCACGCGCCGCTATGATCGCGGGTTGCGTCGGCACCAGCAACGTCTTGGCGGGGCAAATGTTCGACGTTCCCGTCTCGGGCACGCACGCGCACAGTTGGGTGATGAGTTTCGACTCCGAACTCGAGGCCTTCCGCGCCTACGCCCGCCTTTTCCCCGACGCCTGTCTTCTTTTGGTGGACACCTACGACGTCCTTTCCTCGGGCATTCCCCACGCCATCACCGTATTCAAGGAACTGCGCGCCGCGGGGCACGAGCCTTTGGGCATTCGCATCGACTCGGGCGATATTGCCTACCTCTCCAAAGAGGCGCGTCGTATGCTGGACGAAGCGGGCTTTCCCAAGGCCAAGATCTGCGCCTCGGGCGACATTGACGAATACGTCCTTCTCTCCCTCAACGCACAGGGCGCGCGCATCGACAGCTACGGCATCGGCACCAAGCTCATCACCAGTTTCACCATGCCCGCTTTGGGCGGCGTGTACAAGATGGCGGCCATTGAGGGTGCGGACGGCGTGTTAGCGCCCAAAATCAAGATCAGCAATACGTTGGAGAAGATCACCAACCCCGGGCTCAAAAAGGTCGTGCGCTTCTACGACAACGACACGGGCAAGGCCATCGCCGACCTCATCATGCTCAAGGACGAGCCCAATCCCGACGGCGCGCCCTACACCATTTTCGACCCCACCGAAACCTGGAAGCAAAAGACCGTGGTCAACTACCACGTCAAGGAGTTGATGGTAGACGTTTTCAAAGACGGCGAGTTGGTCTACGATCTGCCCATCCTCAAAGAGATCACCGCCTACCACAAGACCTGTATGGACAATATGTGGGAGCAATACAAACGCATCACCAAACCCCATATCTACAAGGTCGATTTGTCCCAACGCCTCTACGACCTCAAGATGACGCTTCTTTGCAAGGAAGAACAATAACCGCACCGTCTAATCTCGTATCGTAGAGACGGTACGCAAAAAGGCAATAGCCGTTTCGAGCAAGAACGTCATTCCGATTTTATCGAGGGATCCCCCCAATAGGGGCACACACTTCATACACACAAAAAGCCCCCAACGTAGGGGGCTTTTTCATACATTCGCTTCGCCATAGGCGAAACTCCACGCACGCTTCAGCGTGTCCGAATCCCAACGGACGTCGGATTTCTCCCAAGGCATTGTCTTGGATTTCTCCTTACGGTAGGCAAGATTTCTCCCGTATGCGGTGCATACGGATTTCACGCTGCCTTTGGCGGCTATTCTTCCGTGCCTTCTCCGACCACGCCTTTCATGGCTTGCAGCACCTTGTCGGTCAGTTCTTCGCGCAGTTCGGCGTCCTCGCGTAAGAGGTTGACCACGCGGTCGCGGCCTTGGCCGAGTTTCTCGTCGTTGTAGCTGATCCAGCTGCCGCTCTTCTTCAGGATGCCGTGCTCGATGGCGAGGTCGACGATGCTGCCCTCGTTCGACACGCCCTTGCCGTAGATGAGGTCGAATTCGGCCACTTTGAGCGGGGGCGCAAACTTATTCTTGACCACTTTCACGGTCGTGCGGTTGCCGATGACGTTCGCGCCGTCCTTGATGGGATCCTTCTTGCGAATGTCCAAGCGCACCGAGCAGTAGAACTTCAACGCCTTGCCGCCGGGGGTGGTCTCGGGGTTACCGAACATTACGCCCACTTTCTCGCGCAATTGGTTGATGAAGATAAGGCAGGTCTTGGTCTTGTCGATGATGGCGGTCAGCTTACGCAGGGCCCTACTCATCATACGCGCCTGCATACCCACGGGGTTGGTGGCCATATCCCCTTCGATCTCGGCTCTCGGCGTCAACGCGGCCACGCTGTCCACCACGATGATATCGATGCTGCCGCTTCTCACCAAGGCCTCCACGATGTCGATGGCCTGCTCGCCGTCGTCGGGTTGCACGATATAGAGGTCTTGCAATTTCACGCCCAACGCCGCCGCGTAGTTGGGGTCGATGGCGTGTTCCGCGTCCACGAACGCCGCAATGCCGCCCGCTTTTTGCGCCTCGGCGATGGCGTGCAGACAAATGGTAGTCTTACCGCTCGACTCGGGGCCGTACACCTCGCTGATACGTCCGCGGGGGAAGCCGCCTATACCCAATGCGTTGTTGAGGGCGATGCTGCCCGTCGAGATCACTTCCACTTCGCCCACGTAGTCGTCGCCCAATTTCATGATGGCGCCTTTGCCGAAGGTCTTTTCGATTTGTTGTATAGCCTGTTCCAATGCTTTTTCTTTTTCGGTCATTTTCGTATATCTCCTCGCTTATTTTCAAATGTTACGCAACGCGTGCAATAATGCCCACGCGGCCGCCTGTCTTCTCACGCCCTCACGGTCGCCCGAGAAGATATGCATATAGGTCTGCACTTTTTCCTTGGTCGCCACGCCTATGTAGGTCAGGCCCACGGTCGTGCACACGCCGTCACCCTTTGGCCCCGCGATACCCGTCGTGCTCACGGCGATATCGCACGTATCGTTTTCCAATAGCCCCTTGGCCATAGCGGCGGCCACTTCGCTCGACACCGCGCCCTTCTCCACGATAAGCGCCGTATCCACGCCCAAGCGTCCCGCTTTCGCGCCGTTCGAGTAGGCCACCACGCCCTCGTAGAAGACGTCGGTCGCGCCGGGATAGCGCACCAATTCGGCGGACAACGCGCCGCCCGTCAGACTCTCGGCCACCGAGATATGCTTGCCTTTTTCGCGCAATTTCTCGGCCACCAGCACGCCCAAGGGCTTGTCCTCGTGGGCGTATATACCGTCCCCCCACAATTCCTCGATCTTCACCTTCGCGGCCGCTTCGCTATCCTCGGACAGCGACTCCATTTCCCACCAAAGGGTTTTGTCGTAGCGCCCGCCCACGTTGGTCACCAAGGTCGGAAAGGCGTCTTTCAAGTGCGCCAATTTCACTTCCCACTCGTCGAGATCTTGCACCAATATTCTTACACAATTCATGGTTTCCTCCTTATTCCACCGATTATACGTCGGTTATTTCCTATTTTCACCCGCCTACGCCTCTTGGGGCAAGTCGTCGGGTTCTTGCGCTTTTTCCACGGGGTAGCCGTCCTTATACCACACGCGCTCCCCGCATTTCAACCTCTTCACCAAGCACATCACCACGATGGCCGCCACGCACGCCGCCGCCAACACGAAGCATATCACCTGCACGAGGTTGAAGCCCAATTTGTCCTCAAACGTATTGCTCTCCACGCGGAAGAACTCCATCACGGCGCGGGTAAGCGTGTACCAAGCGGCGTACCCCAGCGTGCCGAAGCCTTTGACGTCCACGCGCTTGTACAAGAGGGACAGCACCCCGAAGCCCACGAGATTCAGTACAAACTCGTAGAAGAAGGTGGCTTGGTGCCAACTCATATCCGCCGCGATGAAGACGGACAAGGGGAACCATTGATGCGCCGTATTCGTCACCAGCTGACCGTACAACTCCTGGTTCATGAAGTTGCCCCAACGCCCGATGGCTTGCGCCAACAGGGCCACGGGCAGGATGATATCCGTCGAACGGATAAAGTCCTTCTTGTATATCTTGCACCAGATGAGGCCCGCCAACGCGCCGCCCGGCACGCCCCACAGAATGGTCAATCCGCCCTCCCATATCGCTATGGTATTGACGAACGCGTCCCAGTCGTAGGGTTTCACGAAGTAATGGCTGTAATTCGCCACCACGTACCCCAGTCTCGCCACGATCACCGCCACGGGTATCACGATCAAAAACAAGGTCATCATCTGGTCTGTCGTAGCCTTCAACCGTCTCATTCGCCGTATAGACACCCACAGTGCCAACAGCATACCGAAGGTAATGAAAATACCGTACCAGGCCACGCCTTTATTGCCTATGTAAAAGGCGATGGGATCCACTTTTCCCGTCCAATGCATATTGCCTCCTTATTCGATGGGCGCTTTCGCCGTCCCCACCAGGTCCAATCTGGACGCTTTTTCTATCCTCACGACGTAGTCACACCCCATTTCCACGGGGAAGTCCGCGCCGAAATACACTTTATTGTCCATCTCGGGGTGCGCCCACTTGGGGTGTCCCACGAAGCGGTTGCGGTCGTAGTCCACGGCGTCCATCGTCACCGTTACCTCTTTGCCCACGTAGCCTTCCGCTATCTCGCGCATGATGGCGGACTGCACGCTCTCCACCCGTTTGAGCCGCGCCTTTTTCACTTTGGCGGGTATCTGCGGCATGGCGTAGGCGGGCGTGCCCTCTTCCCGCGAGAAGGAGAAGAACCCCGCGTATTCTATGCGGTAGGTCACGAGGAAGTCGACCAGTTCGTCCACGTCTTCCTCGGTCTCCCCCGGGAAGCCGACCATAAAGGTCGAACGCACGCGGATATGCGTATTTCGGCGGATATAGTCCATCATCTTACGCAAGTCTTCCGCTTTGCTTCTTCTCCGCATCGCGTGCAGCACGTCATCCGACGCGTGTTGCATAGGCACGTCTATGTACTTGGCCAAGTGTTCGTCCCGCTCTATGCGGTCAAGCAACGCTTCCGTCACCTGTTCGGGGTAGCAGTAGGTCAGGCGAATGGTCTCCACGCCCGTCTTTTCCAACCTGTCTATCAGTCCGATTAGATCCACGTCCCCGTCGCGATACCTCGTCACGTCCTGCGCCACGAGGATGAGTTCGCGCACGCCGTCGTCCACCAGGCGCTTGGCCTCTTCGACCAATTCTTCGGCGGGCGTCGATACGTACGGCCCGCGTATTTTGGGTATCGCGCAGAACGCGCAGCGGTTATTGCACCCTTCGGCCACTTTTAGGTAGGCGTAATGCCTCGGTGTTGTCAAGATACGGTCGGGCGAGGCGGCCACGGGTTTTACCTCGGTATTTTTGCGCACCTCTTTCTTGCCTTCGAGAACATTATAGACGGTTTGCACGATGGTTGTATAGTGCTGATTGTCCAAAAAAGCGGACACCTCGGGCATCATATCATTCTCGGCGATTTCGGGATAGCGCATAGGCAAACATCCCGTCACGATGATCTTCACGGGGTGCGTCGCGGCCTCCATAATCACGTCGATACTCTCCTTCACCGCGCTTTGCAGAAAGGAGCAGGTATTGACGATCACCACATCGGCCTCTTCGTAGGACGAAACTATCTCGAACTCCTCCGAGAGGAATCCCAGCATATTCTCGCTGTCCACGCGGTTCTTATCGCATCCCAGGCTCACTACGCCCACTTTCACTCTATCACTCATCGTCGTCCCTATACCCGAATATCTCGTCGCAGTCTTCGGGCGTTATCAATACTTTACGCGGTTTGGATGAGCCGGGTATGGCCTTCTCCACGAAGCCGCGCGCTTCCATTTCGTCCACCAGCAAGGCCGCACGGTTGAATCCCAGGCGGAACATACGTTGCAGGCGGCTTATACTCAATATACCCTGCTCGGCGGCGGCGCGGGTTGCTTTCTCGAACAAATCCTCTTCGCTCATTTCGCCCTCGGCGCCGTTGTCCTCTCCGTAGTCGTCGCTCCCGCCGATCTTCCCCGTTTCCTCTTGGAGCGCGTCCTCTTTGAAGATGCTGTTTGCCACGGTTTCGTCCACCAAGCAGTCGTTGTTTTCGCGGATATTATCACAGATAATATTCACTTCGTCGTCGGTCAGGAATGGACCTTGCAAACGCTTCAACTCGTTGAACTCGTTGCTCATAAAGTACATATCGCCCTTGCCATACAACTTCTCGGCGCAGCCCTTTTCCAATATGGTCTTGCTGTCGATTTGGCTCGCGGTCTTAAAGGCCACACGCGTGGGGATATTGTTCTTGATGGTACCCGTAATGACGTCCACCGAAGGCCGTTGCGTAGCCACGATTACGTGAATACCCGCGGCACGCGCCTTGGCGGTCAATCGGGCGATGCGCACTTCGAGGTCGGCGGCGTTCTTCTTGCTGGATGCCATCAAGTCGGCCAACTCGTCGATGATGATGAGGATATAGGGCTGTCTGGGCAGGTTGCCCGCCAGCAACTTGTCGTTGTAGTCGCCCCAACTGCGCACGTTGAGATCGCGCATAAGGGCGTAGCGGCGTTCCATTTCCTCGATACCCCAGTCCAACGCCTTGATGGTATTGGCGGGCGTCACGGCCGCCTTGCCCAACAGATTGTGCGGCAGGTCGTTATACACGCCCATTTCCACGCCGCCCTTGGGATCGATGAGGATAAACTTGACGTAATCGGGCTTGTAGTTGAACAATATCGAGCAGATCAAGGTATTCAAGCACACGCTCTTACCGCTGCCCGAACTACCCGCGATGAGCATATGCGGACCGGACAATATGTCGCAGTAATAGGGCTTGCCCATCACGTCCACGCCCAGCACGAAATAGAGCTTCTTATCTTGACGGAACTTACTCGAAGTCAACAGGGGTTTCAACCCCACGCGCGACCGCGTCTTGTTGATGATTTCCACGCCGATAGCGTCCATATTGGGCACTTTGGGCACGATGTTTATCTCTTCGGACAGGCACATTTTACGCACGATATCCTGCCCGAGGTTGCTCACGCGCTTAAATTGGATACCCTCGCCCAAACGTACGGCGAATTGGGTATACGTAGGCCCGCGGGTATGCCCGATGACGTGCACCTCCATGCCGTACGAGGCAAAGGCTTCTTCGAGGCTTTTGCTCATCTCCTCGTAGTCTTCGGTATCCTCGGGGGGCGGGTAATCCTTCAGTAGGTACAGAGGCGGTGCCGAATACGGCCGCACCTTTTTCACCTCTTTCGTATCGGGTGCCAAGGCGTGCGCTTCCCGTTGCGTTCTCTCGTCGGGCGTGGGACGTTGGCGCGGTTCTCTCGGCTCACGCGACTTATATTGCACGGGGGCGGGCGTGGGCTCGACCGTCTCCTCGACGGGTTCGGGCGTTTCCACGATCTTGCGCTCCACGAAACCGCTGAATTCGGACTTGGGTGCCTCGGTCTCCTCGCGTTCCACGTAGCCGATCTTGTCCACGGGCGCCGCTTGGACGGCGTCCTCTTCATAATCCTCTTCCTCATAGTCGTCCGCGACGTAGTGCAGCGCGGCGTCCAGATCGCTCTCGGGCTCCTCTTCAAAGGTCGGGTATTCTTTCGGTTTCACGCGGTCCGCGTCTTCGGGGCGCAGGGGCGCATTGCCGTACAGCATACCCATACTGTCCGCGTCCGTCCTATACGCGGGTGCTTGTTTGGGTTCTTCGCGGTAGACGGGCGCTTGCTTGGGCGCGACGTATGTGGGCGTTTGCCTCTCCTCTTCCCCGTACGTCGGCGTGGGCTTAGACTCCTCGCGATACGTGGGCGCGGGCGTAGGCTCTTCCCGCCACGGGGCACGATCCTCTCCGTATTCTCTTCTTTGCGGTTGGACGGGCGCTTGGGGCGCTTCGTTGCGCTCGTAGGGCGCGGGCTGCTCTTCTCTCGTCACGGGGTTATGCCGATTGACGTACGCGCCGTTGTCGGGTATCTTGTACACGGCTTGCCCGTTGGGCGTTTCCTCGCGGGGCGCGCGGCGTTTCTCCTCGCGCACGGGGCGCGGCGTGTCCGCTTGGGGGTGTCTCATCTCTTCTCTCGGTTGATACGATCCTTCGCTTTGCGGCCGACGATTCTCCCCCCATTGCGGTTCTCTCGGTTGATAGGGGTTCTCCTCGCGTTGCGGCGCGCTTTCTTCACGCGGCACGAAGAAATTTTCCTCGCGCGGCGCTTCTTCCTCTTCTTTTCTTTGAGCTTGCGCGGCTTGATACTTCTCCCACGCCGAGGGCACCACCGTTTCGATGGTCTCGCCCGCCGCTATGCCTTGCGGCTTGGGTTGCGGCTTGGGTTGCGGTTTGGGTTGCGGCTTGGGTTGCGTTTGCGCGGTGGGCGTATAGGCGGCGAAGGATTGGGGCGCGGGCGCCTCGCCGAACAAAATGTCGTACGAGTTCTGTTTGCGCTCCTCTTCGCTCATTCTCTCTCTGGGCACACTGTTCACGGGCTTGCCCCAATCGACGTGCGTATTTTGTCTTTCGCCGAATTGCAGGGGGTGCTCGACGTCTTTCGTCGGATCGTATCCTTCTTCTTCCTTGCGCACCCGACTGCTCTCGTTTTTCATTCCCAGCAAGAGGTCGAACGCATTTTTCCGTCTTTCGTCCATACTTTCGGGCGCGCCCATTTCGGCGGCCTCGCGCTCGTCTATCAAATCCAACTCTTCGGGCTCGGTATTTTCCATATTGTCGTTGCCGTTGGGATAGGAGTAGTCAAAGGTTTGTCTTCTCTTCTTCCCGCGCGCCTTGTTTCCTTTATCGGTGCCGTCCACGGTTTCCACAAAGAGTTTAGGCTCGGTTTCCGCCTGCTCGTCCTCGGCGCCCGCCGCGTCCGTAATGACGCGTTGCTCTTTGGTCGTCAGCCAAAACGGATATATCATCGAAAACAGCACGCCGAAGAATATCACGGCCAATATAATGCCGCTCAGGCGCAACCCCACCGCGTTCAGGAAGGGATAGGCCAGCAAAGACAACAGCGCGCCGCCCGAGGTCGAACTCCCGTTTTTGTACACCGCGCCGAGATAGTCGCCGTAACTCACCGTTCCTTTCTCGACCGAAACCGCGTCAAAGACGGCGTACGAAGACCACAGGTGCGAAAACAGCGCCACGACGAACGCCATCACGCACGCACCCGCTATTATCCATTTTTTATTTTTGCTCAACTTGCGCTTTTTCTTGCCGCCCGCCAGGCCCACGGCCATCAGCACCACGACGGTCAGCGCGTACGCCACGCCCAGCCAGCCGAACGTGCCCAAAAAGAACGCCTGCGCCTTCGTGCCCACGGCGCCTAAGGTCATCAACCCCCACAGCACCGCCAGCACCAGCGCCACGATACGCACGATATTGATTCGCTTTTCTTTCTTGGCTTTTCGTTGCTGTTTGGCCTTGTCCTTTATACCCGACGACTGTCGTTTTTCACCCAGCAGCATACGGTCGTAGTTATTGGTTGCCATCGAATACCCCCTTACAATCCACGTATTCGGGCGCCACCACACCCACGGCGGGCGCGGCCGCGAATACGCGCTTTATCAACGCGTTTATTTTGTCCAAGTCGACTTCTTTTATCTTGTTTATCTCCTCGTCCACATCGAACGCCTCGCCTTTATACATCAATCGGCGGGCCTGCACGCGCATCACGGACATACCGTTTTCCATACCGAAGACGTAATTGCTCAACGTCTGCGTTCTGCCGCGTTCCATCTGTTCGCGGTCGATGCCCTTCGCCTTCAGGTCCTCCACGATTTTCGCAATGGTCCGCAAGGCGATATCGGCCTTGGCGGGCGTCGTGCCGATATAGATGCAATACGCGCCCATCGTGCGATAAGAGGCAGGATAACTGTACACCGAGTACGCCAAACCGAGTTCCTCGCGCACCTTTTGGAACAAGATACTGCTCATACCCCCGCCCAACACGGCGTCAAAGACGTTCAAAGCATAGGTGTCTTCGTCGTAGCGTTTCAGCCCGTCGTACACCAGCACCACGTTGCATTGTTCCACGTCCTTTTTGCGGAAGCGTTGCACGGCCTTGCGCGGATAGACGGCGTCGGTTTTTTCCACCGCGCCCGCGGCGAAGTGGAAATAGGTCTCGGCCAAGCGTACGACCTCGCGCTCTTCCACGTTGCCCACGACCGACAGGACGATATTTTCCTTGGTATAGTAGCGTCTGACGTGCGCGAAAAGGTCTTCTTGCGTAAAGCCTTCCACGTTCTCTTTCGTGCCGAGGATGGGTCTCGACAGGCTGTTCTCACCCCAAAACGCCTCGGCGGCGAGGTCTCCCGCCAAATCGTCGGGCGCGTCCTCGCTCATGGCGATCTCCTCTATGACGACTTGTTTTTCCTTCTCGAGTTCCTCTTGGTCAAAGGTCATATTCTGCACGATATCGGCCAATATTTCCACGCATTTTTCCACCGAATCGTCCACGCATTGCACGTAAAAAGCGGTCTGCTCCTTGGAAGTAAAGGCGTTGATATTCGCGCCCAAATTCTCGCTTTCGCGTACGATATCGTAGGCCGAACGCGTTTTTGTCCCCTTGAAGCACATATGCTCGATGAGGTGGCTAATGCCCGAGTTTTTTTCGCTCTCGTCCATACTGCCCACGCCCACGAAAACGCCCCAACACACGCTTCTCACGTTGGGGTTATACGCATACGCTATTCTCAATCCGTCGTTTACAACCAATATCTTATTCATAGTCACTATTCTACCATTATAAATTATACTACAATTTATATAAATTGTAAAGGAGTTATTTCCAACTCTTCCCACAAATATACCCGACCCCCTCGCTTCAGGCCTCTTTCTTTCCGCAACTCGCCATAGGCGAACTTCACTCAAGGCAACGCCTTGAACTTCACTGCGAAGCAACTTCACTTTCGCATAGCGAAAACTTCACTCACGCTTCGCCGTGCCCCACGCATATTCCCCTTTCATTCCCACTATACTATACAATGAAACACCGCACCCTTTTCACCCTATCCAACCTCGTCATTCTCATAGTACTCGTCGCTTTGGCGCTCACCGTCACGTTCGCGGGCAATACCGAGCCTGCGTTTGCCCCCGTTCGCCGTGGGAGCGAGCCCGACACGGTCGCTTTGACCTTCAACGTTTATCTCGGCGAAGAGTACGTTCTCGCCATCGCGGATATCCTTCGGCAGTATGCTATTCCCGCCACGTTTTTCATAGGCGGCTGCTGGGCGAAGAAACACCCAGAAACTTGTCGTTTTCTCGTGCAAAACGGGCTTTCTATCGGCTCGCACGGCTATTCTCACCTCGACCACGGCACGCTCGATTACGCCGCCAACGTCAAAGAGATCAACCGCGCCGAAGAGGCCATCTTCGCGGCTGCGGGCGTTCGCACCATCCTTTTCGCGCCCCCTTCGGGCGCCTACAACGAAGCCACGCTCAAGGCCGCCGCCGACCTCGGTTACACGGTCGTCATGTGGTCCAAGGACACCATAGATTGGCGCGACCAAGATCCCGAACTCATCTATATGCGCGCCACCCGCGACATGACCGCGGGCGACGTCATTCTCATGCACCCCACCGCCGCCACGGTCGCCGCACTCCCCCGTGTCATCGAAACCTACCTTTCGCACGGCTATCGCTTTCTCTCCGTTCCCGACCTCACGAGCGGCGCCTCCCAAACGAAATAACAGCATACGTTTTCATCGGCGGCTTCCCGCGAGCGCATCGGCTCTACCGACCTATCCCGCCGCATAGCGATATATCTCCGTTGCCAAAGGCAACTATTTTCACTACATCCCCGACGAACGTCGGATTTCACCCGCTCGCGGTTCGAGCGGATTTCTCCTTGCCATAGGCAAGATTTCGCCCAAGGCAACGCCTTGGATTTCATAAAAAAAAAAAAAAAACGCGGACTGTCTTTTGGACAGCCCGCATTTTTTATCTTGTTTTCTTACAGTTTCTTGACGAGTCTCAAGTCGATGCCCTTTTGGCTGATCTTGATGACCTTCACCAACACGCGGTCGCCGATATTCACCACGTCTTCCACTTTCTCCACGCGCTCTTTGGAGAGCTTGCTGATATGGATCATGCCGTCCTTGCCGGGGCACAATTCGCAGAACGCGCCGATGGGGATGATACGCGCAACGGTGGTCTCGTACTCTTCGCCGACCTCGGGGTCTTTGACGATGGTCATAATGATCTTCTTGGCCTTCTCCGAACTCTCGCTGTCCATACCGGCGATGAACACGGTGCCGTCCTCGGCGATGTCGATCTTGACGCCCGTCTCCTCGATGATCTTGTTGATGGTCTTGCCGCCCGAACCGATGACGTCCTTGATCTTATCGGTCGCGATGCTGAAACTGATGATCTTAGGCGCATACTTGCTCAATTCGGGTCTCGGCGCGGGCAACACGTCGGTCATCTTCTTCAAGATGAACAATCTGCCGTCGCGGGCTTGTTTCAGGGCCGTGCGCAGAATCTGCTCGTCGATACCCTTGATTTTGATATCCATTTGGATAGCCGTGATACCTTCCGAGGTACCCGCCACCTTGAAGTCCATATCGCCGAGGAAGTCCTCGAGACCTTGGATATCGGTCAACACGACCACTTTATCCGACTCGGTGTCCTTGATAAGACCCATAGCGATACCGGCCACGGGTGCTTTGATGGGCACGCCCGCGTCCATCAAGGCCAAAGTGGAGCCGCACACCGACGCTTGCGAGGTACTGCCGTTAGAGGACAAGATCTCGCTCACCGTGCGGATGGCGTAGGGGAAATCCACTTCGCTGGGCAACACGGGTTCCAACGCGCGCTCGGCCAAGGCGCCGTGACCGATCTCACGACGGCCGGGGCTGCGCAAAGGTTTGGCTTCGCCCGTGCTGTAGGGGGGCATATTGTAGTGGTGCATATAGCGTTTGAAGACGTCGTCGTCCAACCCTTCGAGCTTTTGCACGTCGCTGATGGTACCCAAGGTACAGGTCGTCAAGGCCTGCGTTTGACCGCGCGTAAAGACGCCCGTGCCGTGCACTCTGGGCATAACGCCCACTTCGCACCAGATGGGACGGATCTCGGTGAGGGCACGACCGTCGGGACGGACGCCCTTATCCAAGATCTTACGACGCACTTTCTCTTTCTTCATCGCGTACATCGCGTCGCCGATTTCGCGGGCTCTGTCGGGGAATATCTCCGCGAAGTGCTCGAAGACGTCCTTATCGAGGGCTTTTTCGCGCTCTTGACGCTCGTTGCGATCGAAGGCTTCCAAGGCGTAGTCCATCTTTTCGGACGCGTAGGCTCTTACGGCCTCGGTCACGTCCTCGCCCACGTGGTAAATTTCGATTTCGGTGTTCTTCTCTTTGCCGCAGTCGGCTTGGATGGCCGAAATCCAGGCGACGATCTTTTTGATCTCTTCGTGACCGAAGAGGATAGCGCCCAGCATTTCTTCCTCGGTGATCTCTTTCGAGCCGGCTTCCACCATCATGATGGCGTCTTTGGTGCCCGCCAAGGAGAGGTGCAATCTCGATTTTTCACGCTCTTCGGCGTTGGGGTTGATGACGTACTTGCCGTCCACCATGCCCACCACGACCGAACCGGTGGGACCTGCCCATGGAATATCGCTTATGGACAACGCGATACTCGAGCCCAACATGGCGTACGCCTCGGGCGGAATATCGGGGTCGACCGACATCGCGGTAGCCACCACGGCCACGTCGTTAAAGAGACCTTTGGGGAACAAGGGTCTGATGGGACGGTCGATCAAGCGGCTCACCAAGATGGCCTTGTCGCTGGGGCGACCTTCTCTCTTTTTATACCCGCCGGGAATTTTACCCACGGCGTACATTTTCTCTTCGAAATCCACACCCAAAGGGAAGAAGTCCATACCCGCTCTCGGGGCTTCCGACATCGTGGCGTTGACGTTCACCGCCGTATCGCCGCAACGCACCAAACAACTGCCGTTGGCTTGTCCGCAATACGCGCCGATTTCCACGTCCACTTGGCGACCGCCGATCGTGGTGCTGTAAATCCGTCTTTCGGCGTTGCCGATCTGCTCGATACGGCACTCGCCGCCCGTTATGGGGTACGATTTGATGATATTCTTTTCCATAATACCTCCGTTTGCACAATCCGTTGTGCGCATATATATTTTCTTTTTTGTTTTCTTCGTTTTTCTTCACTTTGGAAAAGGGGGTGCAAAAATGCACCCCACGTTTCCTTACTTTCTCAAGCCCAAGGCCGCGATCAACGCCTTGTATCTCTCGATATCTTTTGCCTTCAAATACGCCAACAATTTCTTTCTCTTGCCGATCATTTGCAACAAGCCGCGACGGCTGTGGTTGTCTTTCTTATGCGTGGCAAGGTGGGCGCTCAACTTATTGATACGGTCGGTCAGCAAAGCTACTTGCACTTCGGGGCTTCCCGTATCGCCTTCTTTCAAGGCAAATTGTTGGATGATCTTGGTCTTTTCGGACACGACGGGTTCGGCCGCCGTTTCTTCTTTGACTTCGACTTCTTCTTTGATTTCTTCGCTTGCATTGATGACTTCTTCTGCCATTTTTATATCCTCCTATTGATTCGCCATGCGCTATGTAAGCCGTAAGCGAATCGGCAAACTCGGCGCAAGGTATTTATACCTTAGATATATTATATCACTTTTTCTTATGTGTCAAGCGTTTTGCCTTTTTTCTTATGCAAAAAAACTTTTCTTTTTCTCCAACACTTCCTCTATCCGCTCGTTGAAGCCCTTTATCTCCTTTATCTCGGACAGCCGCTCTATCCGCCCCATCTCGGCGAACACGCGCTTGCTGATGGCGCCCGCGCCCGACGCGTGCACCGAATGCGTTTCTTCCATAATATCCACGTTATACACGCAGGCTTTTCCTCGTTTCGTATAGCCCACGTTTTCCAATCGGCCCTGCGTGTTCTTTTGCCGATACATATAATAGGGCGCGTAGCCCGCCTCTTTCAACCGCGTGTAGGCATAGTCGCTCATCTCCATAGCGAGGGCGTTATTCTGCGCGCTGTCGTAACCCGCGAGCATCAAATTGCTGCCGCGTTTCACGGACAAACTATGCACGGTGATATTTTCAGGCTCGAGTTCAATTGTCTTTTCCAACGTCGCCGCGAAGTCGTCCAGCGTTTCGTCGGGCAACATGGCGATGAGGTCCATATTGACATCGAACTTGTCTTTGACAAGATCATACGCACGGTAGATATCCCGAACCGTATGAGCGCGCCCTATTTTCCGCAGGGTTTCCTCTTTGAACGTCTGCGGATTGACGGACGCTCTCGTCACGCCCGCCGCCTTCATCACGGCCACGTTTTCTTTGCGGATGGTTTCGGGACGACCCGCCTCCACCGTAAACTCCTCGCCTTTGGCGTCGAAGGCAGTCAGTATCTCTTCCAGCTGATAGTCGGGTATCGAGGTCGGCGTACCGCCGCCCACGTAGATAGCGCGCCGCCGCACACCGAGGTCAAAAAAGGAGCGCACGCCCCGCGCCAAATTACGCGCGTAGTCGTCCATTTGCTTTTTCACCTTTTGGTAGGTCTCGGCGATAAAGCTGCAATAGGCGCACCGCGTAGGACACACGGGGATATTGGCGAAGTGGTCGAAAGCGTCGGTATCCACGTTATAGATACCCTTTTGCGCCTCTACGATATCCTCGATGAGCCGTACTTTCCGCTCGCTCACGCCGAAGTAGTCAAGAAGCATAGCGTGCGAGTCCAACCCCTCGTCCCGCATCTCATAATACAACTTGGTAGGGCGGATCCCCGTCAAACTGCCGTACGGCAGGGCCACTCCCGTTGTTTCCCGCAGCGCGTTATACACGGTTTTCTTGACGAACCACTTATAGTGCCGCAGGCGCAACAGGGGGTTGCCGTCTTCCCAACAGGATTGCTCGTCCTTCCACACGCGCCCGCCGAAGCGCACTTCGACCGCATAGCGGTCGGTCTCCTCGGCCGACACCGCCAACACCTCGCCCGCTTCGTCCCATTCGACGTAGGGATAATAGGCCCGCACGAGGTCCATCAGGTCGTTATACAGTTTTTCGTCTTCACACGCCAAGCGACATTTCATACGCGATTGATCATATTGCGATGGGAGGCTCTGCCCACCGTACTCTTGGGGGTATATTCCGTCCAATCTTCTCCGTCGAATCTTGCGACGTGTCCGCCCAAAATAAAGGCCTCGGGCGGTGATTCCCGCCACAATTTTTGCCCGCTTTGGTACAATTCTTTCTCATTTCCCGTCGGCAGGTTGCTGTTGCCGCAGATCAAATCATTCATCACGGTATCGCCCGCCGCCAGATACGCGTCGTCCACGAGGTAGCACACACCGTCACGGGTATGCCCCGGCGTGTAGATTGCCCGCACGCGGAACGCGCCTATTTCGTAGGTCTTTTCCTCCACCTTCACGTCCACCGTCCAGGCGGGCGTGGGATAGTCCACAAATCCCGCGCACCAACTTCCGTCCGCCAACATCCCTTCGGTGTAGGGCGAAGCGTACACTTTGGCATGGGGAAAAGCGGCTTTCAGTCGCGCGGCGTTGGCGGTATGGTCGAAATGGCTATGCGTCACCAATATCGCCCGCAAGGTTGCCCCCGCCGTTTTCAACACTTCGGTCAAGTCTTTCACGTCGGCCGACGCGTCCACCAGAAGCGCGTCCCCGTCCTTTGCCAACACGTAGCCCGTCTGCTCTCCCGCCGTATAATCTATCCCCGATATCGCATATACTTTCACTTCACTCATCGTCGTCTTCTATCGTCATTGCACGCTATCAATAGCGTGATTTTTTCTTTCACTTGCACCAATTGCCTATTCCAAACAGTACGCATAACGTAGCCTCGGCCAAAGAATCCCATCGCAATTAAATAAACGTCATTCCGAGTTTATCGAGGAATCCCATTGTGAGAGGCACCCACCTTTCACTTTCACCAACAGGCTATTCACCACAACTTGCGCCAAGCGCAAACTTCACTCAAGGCTACGCCTTGAACTTCACTTGCAACGCAAACTTCACTTTCGCATCGGCGAAAACTTCACTCACTTTGTCGTTTCGACAACGACGTTGATCGGCCCGTCCGCGATGCTCTCTATCTGCATATCCGCGCCAAAAACCCCACATTGCACGGGTTTTCCCGTATATTTCAACACGCTTTGTTTGAGGTAATCAAACAGGCTTTTGGCGTCGCCGAACGCCATCGCGCCCGAGAAAGAGGGGCGGCGCGAACTCGCGTCGCAATACAAGGTGAAATTGGGCACCCACAATACGTCTCCCGCCACGTCCAATACGGACTTATTCATCTTGCCCGCGTCGTCCTCGAAGATACGCATTTTATACGCGCGGTCAACCGACCAATCCACCTCTTTGGTGCCGTCTTCGGGGCCGAATCCCACGTACACCAAGAGGCCGTTTTCTATCTTCCCCACCACTTCGCCGTCCACGCGGCAGGTGGCGTATTTTACTCGTTGTATCACTATTTTCATAGGGTTCCTCTCAATTTGTTCAGCGTATTATACACGCGTGACGCCGCGAGGTCGAATGCCGTTTCGCGGATCTGCAGGCGGAAGCCCTGCCCCACCTGTATCACGCCCAACTCGTACAGTATATAGAAATGCGCGTACACGTCGGCCACGTAGCAGCCCTTCAGTTGCATCTCGTAGCACAAGTCGTCCAAGGTTTTGCACTTATACAGGTCCAATCTACGCATTCCACGAAGGGTGGCTTGCACGTCCGTCTCCGTCAGGTGCAACTTCGCGATTTCGTCGAGGAAGCCGTATTGCCGCAACAGCACCAACTCTGGGTTGGGCGCTTTGCTACCCACGTAAGCCAAATACCCCTTGGACAAGGGCGCGTCGAGGAATACGATACTGCTGTAGTACCGCCACCCCGCCGTGTCCGTCGGCGCGACCAGCAAGGTATTGAGGGGATTATCCTCGGTCTTACCCACCGCCAGCCGTTTCAAGAGGTCGCGCTTGCCGGCCAAGAGCAACTCTTTCATGAAGTTTTGCGCGCTCTTTGCCCCGAACGCCACGAACAGCACGCCGAATGCCCCTTTGAGGTCGGCGATTTCTTTCTTCACGTCGGACATACGCACGCCCACTTCTTGGGGCGGATACAATATGGTCTTCAAATAGTTGCCGAAGGCGGGCGCGCTGTCGCGCAGTTTCTCGCACCCCGCGGTCACGACGTCCGACACAGACAACTGAATATAGCGGCGATTTTGATACGTGCGGTACCCCCAATCGCAATAGTAGTCGAAACTTGCGCCCGAGCGCAAAGCGGTCAGCAAATGCAATCCGCCGAAGGCAATCAACTCGACCTCGGGGGATAGTTTGCTCTTCACGTGTTCGGTCTCGCCTATCCGCGCCAACGAGCAACCCTCGCTCGGCACCACGAACTTGGGCGTCGGGTTTCCCTCGCCAAAGGGTTCCAACCGTTGCAAATCGGCAAAAAAGGCCGCCTGCATACTTTGTTTGTCGTAGCGTATATCCGCCTTTCGTTGGGGTACGAACGCGTCGTCGGGGTAGGTCTTTCGCAAGTAGTCGTTCAAGTCGTCCGCAAAGGCGTTGAGGTTTTCGCGTTTCACGCTCATACCCGCCGCGCCCGCGTGTCCGCCGAATTGCACCATTCTGTTTTCCACGGCGGTGAGCGCCTGCACGATATTCACGCCTTCGATACTCCGCGCGCTCCCCTTAAAGGCGTCGCCCACGTTGGACAACAGCACGACGGGGCGGCCGAATTCCTGCACCAACCTTGCAGCCACCAAGCCCAGCACTCCCGACTCCCACTTGTCGTCCCACAGCACGATCACGCGGCGTTCCATCAAATCGTAATCTTTCAATTTCTCCTTGGCGGCGGCGGCCATCTGTTTGGTCAGGGCCTGTCTTGCGGTATTGGCGGCGTTGATTTTCTCCACCAATTCGCGCACCACAAAGTCGTCCTCGGTCAAAAAGAGTTCCACCACGTCGGCGTCGTCGTTCAGCCGCCCCAACGCGTTGATACGGGGCGCGATGCGGTAGCCGATATCGCCCGCGGTCACTTCCCCGTCCAACTCGCACGACTTTATCAAAGCGGCCAACCCCTTGCGTTTGCAAGCGTTCAACGCTTTCAATCCGTAGTACACGATCACGCGATTTTCACCCAAGAGGGGCATCACGTCGGCCACGGTCGCCAAGGCCGCCAAATCCAGATACTCGTCGGCGGTCGCCTTATCCGACATCGCCTCCACCAATTTCATCGCCACGCCCGCGCCGCACAGGTTGCGCAAGGCCTCGTCCTCTCCCAACTTGGGATTGACCGCCACGCAATCGGGCAGTTCCGCCAGCGGCTCATGGTGGTCGGTCACCACGATATCTACGCCGAGGTCGAAGACGTAGGCCACTTCCTCCACCGAGGTAATACCGCAGTCCACGGTCACGATGAGGTCGGGATTATAGGTTTCTATCACTTTTTCAACGGCTGTTTCGGACAATCCGTAGCCGTCCTGCCGTCTGGGAATATAGTACACGACGTCCGCGCCTTTTCCCCGCAAAAACAAGGTCAAAATGGTGGTCGCGCAGATACCGTCGCAGTCGTAGTCGCCGAATATCAATATTCGTTCGCCCGCTTCGATAGCCTCGTTGATGCGCGCAACCGCTTCGTCGATATGCAATATACCCGCGGCGGGGTGCATATCTTCCAAGGCGGGATACAAAAACTTTTTCGCCTCGTCGACCGTCGTCACACCGCGGTCTTCCAGCAACTTCACGATTTCGGGATGCACGCCCAACAATTTCGACAATTCTTTTATTTCCATACTGCTCCTATCGTTCCAACGCACACGCGCACGCACCTATTATTATCGCGCACGCATAGCGAACTACAAATAACTATTATATGTATATTATAATTCTCGCTCGGCTTTCTGTCAACCGCCACTTGTCCATTTTATCACCCGTTTCACCCGCTCGCGGTTCAAGCGGATTTCGCCCGTTCGGCAGAGCGGATTTTCCCCAAGTCCGTACCTTGCTCTCTCCACAAAAAAAGCGGCCGCAGCCGCTTTCTTTGTGTTTACTTTCTCTTGTACTTATGCGTCACGTTCGCCGCCACTTTCTTTTTCTTCTTGGCGGGTTTAGCGGGCGCACTCGCATTCGTTTTCACCGCCGCCACGTTCTCGTAGCCGGCGTTCTTGGCCTTGCGACGGAACCAAGACATACGCATTGCCACGTACAAGCTCGGCGCGATGAACAAGCTCGTGAAGACGCCCGACAGCAAGCCGAAGATTACGGGCAGGCAGAACTCGCGCACGGCGTCCACGCCGATGATGCACAGCACGATGACGGTCAACATAGTCGTGATGGTGGTGGCGATACTTCTACCCGTGGTCTCTTGCACGGCGCTATCCACCTCGAAGCCGATATTCTCGGCGGTGATGGTGGTACCCTTATTCTTCACGTGGTCACGCACGCGGTCGAACACGATGATGGTATTGTTGATCGAATACGCAACGATGGTGATCAAGGCGGCGACGAAGGTGCTGTTCACGGGCACGTGGAAGAGGATGGTCAAGCTGGTCATCACGATGACGTCGAACATCAAGGCGATGAGGGCCGCGATACCGCTCCACAACTCGAAACGGATGATGACGTACAGAAGGACCAACGCCCATGTGATCACGATGGCGATGATGGCTTGACGCACCAAGCGCTTGGCGCTGCCGGCCGAAATGGCTTGCCAACTGATATCCTCGCTGCTGTTATTCACGTCGTAGCCCATCTCGGTTGCTTTGACGGCCACTTCGTTGACGATTTCGTTATTGAGGTCGCCCAACTTGTCGTCGTCCTCGGCGGCGTTGAAGTACTTGATGTACACGGCGGTTTCCTCATTGACGCCCGTCTTTTGGGGTTCGGAGGCCGAGAAGCCTTTGTCCTCGATGATTTTCACGAAAGCCTTGCTGACGTCTTGGAACTCTTGGTCGGTGAGGTCACGCCCGACTTTCACGGTCAACGCCGTACCGCCGGTGAAGTCCAGACCGAGGTTCATACCTTGTTGCGCGGTGTGATTGACCGCCGCAAAAATACTGAAAGCAATGATAGCGGCCAACACGATGACGGCGGGCACCAAGAGGTAAATATTCCACTTACCCGCGACTTTGAGGTTAGAACCGATATTCATCAAATTAAATTTCTTCTTACTCATCGTCGGCACCTCCTTCGTTGGTTTCCGCTTGGGTTGCGGTTTCCTCCGCGACTTGGGCACTTTCGGTTGCTTCGCCTGCGCCATCGGCCACGGGCAAGCTGTACCACTTGGGCTTATTGCCCGCCAAGGCGTAGATGCTATACACCAACACGCGCGATATCAACAGCACCGTAAACATGGAGATAATGATACCGATCATCAACGTGATGGCGAAACTCTTGATGGAACTGCCGCCCACGAACAACATGACGATACAACCCAAAATGGTGGTCACGTTGCCGTCGATAATGGCGGGCGTCGCACGCTTGAAGCCCTGTTGGATGGCGGGATGCACGCCCATACTCACGGCCTGTCCTAGGCGGAACTCATCGCGGATACGCGAGAAGACGACGATGTTGCCGTCCACGGCCATACCGATAGACAGGATAACGCCCGCGATACCGGCCAAGGTGAGTTGCACCCAGGGGAAGATGCTCATAAAGAAGATATAGAAGGTCGAGTAGAACAACAAGGCAATGCTCGCCGCCACGCCCAGCAAGCGGTAGAACACCACCATGAACACGATGACCAAGGCCAAGCCGATGAGACCGGCGATGACGCTCGTCTTCACGCTGTTGGTACCGAGCGAGGGAGAGATCGTGTTCGACTCCACCATGGTCAACTCCACGTCGAAGGCGCCCGCTTGGATGCTGATGGCCAGGTTATTGGCCTCTTCGTAGGTGTAGTTACCGGTGATGATGGCTCTGCCGTTGGCGATCACCGAGTTGACGGTGGGGCCCAATTTCCATTCGCCGTTGATCCAGATGTTCAAGGCCTTGTTGAGACGCTCCTCGGTGGCTTTCGCAAACAGGGTTGCACCCACGTTGTTGAATTCGAGGGCGACCACGTAGCCGCTGTCGCTGTCGTAACTGACGTATGCGTTTTCCACGTATTCACCGGTCACGTAGGTGTTTTCTTCGGTGAGTTCCTCGCCGCTACCTGCCGAGCTGAACGCCAAAGAGGCGGGTTGCCCTATCAAGGTGAAAATGGTCTCGGGATCGTCCACGTCGGGCACTTCCACACGGATACGGGTGTTGTTGTTCTCTAATGTTACCACTGCCTCGGTGAAGCCCTTGTCGAAGAGCATATCCTCCAAGCTGTCGGCGGTGCCTTGCATTCTGCCTTCCAAATTTTCAACGTCGGTCGAACGGGGCTCGAACACGGCGTAGACGCCGCCCTTCAGATCCAGGCCCAACGAAATGTTTTTGGGATAAGCCACATAGTCGTAAATGCCCAACTGACCGTTGTCGAGGGACATAAAACCGAACACTATGCCAAGTACAATCAGCACGCTAATGATGGATAACACCACTATTGCTTTCGTTTTATTCACTAAAATAGCCTCCTATTTTATTGTGTACTAAATAATTATATATAAAGAGTCCCCCCAAGTCAATCAAAACGATATAAATAAAATTTATATCTCACACTTTTTTCTGCGCTTTTCCCTTCGATGCGCCCATTTTTTCATATTTGACCGAGCACCGACATATTTTAGACCAATCGGAGGATATTATTATGGAAAAGAAAACTATCGCCAATGCTATCTTAGACGTCGTCAGGGCGCTTGCCGTCGCGCTTCTCACCAACCTGGTCGCCGTGCTGCTCATCGCCGTCGTCGTCAAATACACGGGCGTCACCCAGTCGGTCGCCACCGCCCTCAACCAAGTGGTCAAAGTGCTATCCCTCGCCGTAGGCGCCGTCGTAGGCTTCCGTTCGGGGCGTTTCGGTCTCGTCTTGGGCGCCGTCACGGGACTTCTCTTCACTGTTTTGGGCTTCTCGGTCTTCTCTCTTTTGGCGGGACGACCGCTCTTTACGGACGTCACCGTCTTCGACTTTCTCTTGGGACTCGCTTCGGGCGTTTTCTCGGGCGTTCTCGCCGTCAACCTTCGCACGCTTTCCCACGCCAAGCGCCCCACTCGTTGCCATAGGCAACGCTCCCGCGCGTAGCACGTTATCGTTCGCCCCACGCTCGCTATCGCAAAGTTTTTGCGGCTTCGCTGTAACGCACCCTACAATTCCCTCTCGGTAGGGGCACTTATTTAGCACGTCGTATCGGCCGAAGCATAGCGAAGCGGAAATATCCCCTAAGCCGAGGCACGAACCCACGCCGCGCCCATATCCCGCCATAGGCGGATTTCACCCGTGCGAACGCACGGATTTCTCCCAAGGCACAGCCTTGGATTTCTCCGCCGCAGGCAAAAAAACGCCCCTCTCCATCGGGAAAGGGGCGATTTGTTTTCGTTTCTCAGATTGCGTCGTCGTCCGTCACAGCGGGCTTTTCTTCGGGCATTTCGCTCTTCTCTTCGCCCAAGGACTCGGTGCCTTCCACCTTTTCGTTCTTGGGAGTTTGCGGCGCGTCAACGTCCACGTGTTTCACTTCTCTCGCCTGTTGCGCGGCCTCTTGGGCGTCCAGATTGATACCCACGGCCTCACGGCTAATGGTGATCACGACGGGTTGCTCGGGCGTACCCACGTCCACTTCGAGGGTTTTGCCGTCGGCGTTGACCTTTTTCACGGTGCCGACCATACGACCGATGGTCATGATGCGCGTACCCTCGCGCAATTCGTCCTGCATTCTTTGATAATCTTTTTGTCTTCTCTTGTTGGGCAAGATGGTCAGAAAGACCATTGCCACGATGGCCACGCCCAATACGACGATGAAGACGATGCTCATTTTATTGTTGCCCGTGCCGGTACCCGTACCCGTGGCGGCGGCGCCGTCGGCCAACATCCATGCCAAACTTAACAATTTCATTTTCTATCTCCTTATCTTGATTGTTTCTATTGTACACCATTTCGGGTGCAAATACAACATATTTTTCGCACAATACCCGCTTTTCTTCGCCGATTCGGGCGAAAAACGGCCTTTCTCGCCTGCTTTACCTATCTTCCTCGGCCTTCTCCCGCCACACGGCGAAGAAGTCGTTGCGGAAGTCGAGCAAACTGTCTTGCATGATGGCCTCGCGTATCTTTTCGGTCAGCCGCATCAGGCAATGGATATTGTGGATAGACAGCAGCCGCCCGCCGAATATTTCGTCCGTATTGATGAGGTGGCGCACGTACGCCCTCGTATAATTACGGCAGCAGTAGCAATCGCACCCCTCTTCCACGGGGCGCAGGTCGTCCTTGTAGCGCGCGTTGCGGATGGTCAGATTGCCCTTCATGGTCATCGCCGTGCCGTTTCGGGCGATACGCGTAGGCAACACGCAGTCGAACATATCGATACCGCGCACCACGCCTTCCACTATGCAGTCCACGCTCCCCACGCCCATCAAATAGCGGGGCATATTGTCGGGATAATAGGGGCGCATGATTTCCAACATTTCGTACATCACGGGCTTGGGCTCGCCCACGGACAACCCGCCGATGGCGATACCGCACCGCGCGAATTCGGCCGTACGAACGGCGCTCTCCACCCGTAGGTCGGCGAACATATTGCCTTGGATGATGGGGAAGAGCATTTGGTCGGGGTTATGTTCGCTCACTTTGTAGCACCGCTCCAGCCAACGCAAGGTCCTGTCCATCGCCTCTCGCGCATACTCGTATTTCACCCCCGGGGGCGTACACTCGTCGAAAGCCATCATAATATCCGATCCGATGGCGTTTTGAATGTCGATGCTCACTTCGGGGCTGATGAACTGTTTGCTGCCGTCGATGATGGACGCGAACTCCACGCCCTCCTCTCTTATCTTGCGCGTTTTGGACAGGCTGAATACCTGAAAGCCGCCGCTGTCGGTCAACAGGCTTCGCTTCCAATTCATAAACTTATGCACGCCGCCCACTTTGCGCAATATCTCGGTGCCGGGGCGCAAAAAGAGGTGGTACGTATTGGACAAAATGATCTGCGCGCCCAACTCTTCCAATTCCTCGGGACTTAGCGCCTTCACGGTCGCCGCCGTACCCACGGGCATAAAGACGGGCGTATCTATCACGCTGTGCGGGGTGGTCAATCGGCCCACTCTCGCCCCCGTCTGCTTATCGACGTGTATTATTTCATACTTGAACTTGCTTTCCATACGGTCCTAACCTAATCCTATCTCATCATACGTTGATTTCCTTAAACCAACCTAAACATATCCGAACTTTTTTCTTTCTCGCCCGTTTCCCACCGCAACGCAACGAAGTTGCAATTCACGGTGGCACCGCCGCCTATTTGCTCCCTACAGGAACAAGCACGCGTCGCCGAAGGAGAAAAACCGATATTTCTCTTTCACCGCGACGTCGTACACACGCAAGGTCTCCTCTCTGCCGAGCAACGCGCTCACCAGCATGATGAGGGTGCTTTCGGGCAGGTGGAAGTTGGTGATCAACCCGTCCACCACTTTCCATTGGTAGCCGGGATAGATGAATATCTCGGTATTGCCCGCGCCCGCCTTCACGTTGCCGGTCTCGTCCGCCGCGCTCTCCAACGTCCGCACGCTCGTAGTACCCACGCAAATCACGCGCCGCCCCTCGGCCTTGGCACGATTGATGACGTCCGCCGCCACTTGGGGCACGTTGTAGTATTCGTTGTGCATTTTGTGTTCGAGTATATCGTCCTCTTTGACGGGACGGAACGTACCCAAGCCCACGTGCAACAGCACCTTGGCGATCTCCACGCCCATACCCTCTATCTTTTCGAGCAATTCGGGCGTAAAATGCAATCCCGCGGTCGGCGCGGCGGCCGAGCCGCGCTCACGGCTGTACACCGTTTGATAGCGGTCTTTATTCTCCAACTTCTCGGTGATATACGGGGGCAAGGGCATATTGCCCACGCGGTCCAATATATCCTCGAACACACCCTCGAACGCGAAGCGGACGATGCGTATCCCTTCCTCGCCGAAGCCCACCACCGTGGCCCTTAACTCGTCCGAGAACACGACTTCCACCCCCACCTTCAACTTCTTGGCGGGCTTAGCAATGCACTCCCAATCGGTATAATTCAGCCGTTTCAACAGCAGGCATTCCACGTTTCCCTCGCAGCCCGCGCGGTGTCCGTACAGCCTTGCCGGAATGACCTTGGTATCGTTCAGCACCAACACGTCCCCCGCCTTTAGGTACGCGGGCAGGTCGTAGAAGTGCCTATGCTCTATCTCGCCGCCCTCGCGGTGATACACCAGCATACGCGAACTATCCCGCGGTTCCACGGGATGCTGCGCGATCAATTCCTTGGGCAGGTCGTACCAAAAATCCTTAGTCTTCATCGTCCTCGTCCGTCGCCTTATTCTCCCAGGATTGCAGGGTTTCCAGCATTCTTGCGCTCACGGTCTTGCCCAAATGCGTATAGGCGGGCAACAGCGCCACGCGTCCGCGGGGGGTGCGCGCAATATACCCCAACTGCAACAGATACGGCTCGTACACGTCTTCGATGGTGCCCGCGTCCTCGCCCGTAGACGCCGCCAAGGTCTCCAACCCGACGGGGCCTCCGTTGTACTTCTCTATGATAGAGGTCAAAATGCGCCTGTCCACGTAGTCCAGACCCATCTCGTCTATATCCAAGGCGGCCAACGCCTCTTTGGCGTGTTTGATATTGATGACTTTGCTGCCCGCGTACTCGGCGAAATCGCGCACCCGCTTCAACAGCGTGTTGGCGATACGGGGCGTACCCCTGCTTCTTCGGGCCACCTCGTAGGCGGCTTCGTAGTCTATCTGCATATTCAACAGTCTTGCCGAGCGTTGCACGATCAAGGTCAATTCTTCGGGCGAATACAATTCCAAGCGGCAGGTTATGCCGAAGCGGTCGCGCAAAGGTCCCGTCAACATACCCGCGCGGGTGGTCGCGCCGATCAAGGTAAAGTGTTGCAGGCTCATACGCACGCTTCTTGCGGTCGGGCCTTTTCCCACCATAAAATCAATGCTGTAATCCTCCATCGCGGGGTACAGCATTTCCTCCGCCGTATGATTGAGGCGGTGTATTTCGTCGATAAACAGCACGTCCCCTTCTTCGAGGTTGGTCAAAAGCGCCGCCAGGTCCACGGCCTTTTCGATGGCGGGGCCAGACGTTATCTTGATATGCGAATCCATCTCGTTGGCGATGATATTGGCCAACGTGGTTTTGCCGAGGCCGGGAGGACCGTACAACAGCACGTGGTCGAGGCTCTCACCGCGCTTTTTCGCGCTGTGGATAAAGACGGACAAATTCGCCTTTATCTTGCTTTGTCCCACGTACTCGGCCATCGTGCGAGGTCTGAGTTCGTTCTCCTCGCGCTCTTCGTAGCTTTCCATACTGCTTGCGAACAGTTCGTCCATACCTTTCCCCCACTAAATGCGTTTCCAATTTTTCAACACGATGCGGATGATCTCGGCGGTATCGTCCGTCGTCTGCCGCGCCCGCAGCACCGTTTCGTACACGTCCGAACGCGCCAACCCCATACTTTCGAGGGCGGCGATAGCGTCCGCAGACGCGTTATCCACGGGCATATTGACGGCAGTTGTCCCCGTCGCCGCCGAGGTCAACAGCACGCTGTCCTCGCCCACGTTTTCTTTGAGTTCGAGGACGATCCTTTCGGCGGTCTTCTTGCCGATGCCCTTTATCTTGGCGAGGCTCTTCACGTCCCCCGTCAAAATGCAGGTGGACAAGGACTGCACGCTTATTCCGCTCAGCACGGACAAGGCCAACTTGGGCCCCACGCCCGACACGGCCACCAATTTGCAAAACATATTTTTCTCGGCGGGCGTCCCGAAGCCGTAGAGGGCTTCCTCGTCTTCCTTTATATTGTGATAGATATACAACTTGACGGGTTTGCCGATGGGCGGCAACGCGGCCAAGGTGGAATTGCTCACCCCTATCTCGTAGCCGATACCGTGGTTATCTACGATAACCACCCCTTCCTGCATATCCGCCAAAGTGCCCGAAATATACGCGTACATACTGCCTCCTACCTGATGCCGAACATCCCCCCGAGCACACCCGTCTGCGCGTGCGTGATAGCCACGGCCAAAGCGTCCGCGGCGTCGTCGGGTTTGGGAATGTCCTTCATTTTCAGATAAAACTTGACCATCTGCTGTATTTGCGGCTTTTCCGCGCCGCCCCAACCCGTGATGGCCTGCTTAATTTGGTTGGGCGTATACTCAAAAAGGTTGCCGCACAACTTGTGTGCGGTCAACATGATCACCCCGCGGGCTTCGGCCACGACGATACCCGTCGTGATGTTTTTCGTAAAAAACAACTCCTCCAAAGCCACCTCTTGGGGGTGATATTTTTCGAATAATTGGGTCAATCCCGTCTCGATAAGCGCCAACCGCTCCACGGTGGGCGTATGCGCGGGCGTCTTGACTATTCCATAGTCAATCAGGGCAAACTTGTTGCCACTCTCGGCGTTTATCACGCCGTATCCCACCCGCTCCAAGCCGGGGTCTATACCCATTATGACCATACTATTCTTCCTCGTCCTCCTCGGGAAGTTCGGCGTTGTGCCACACGTTCTGCACGTCGTCGTCGTCTTCCAGAAGGTCGATCAAACGAATGATCTTCTTCGCGGTCTCTTCGTCGGGGGTCACGGTGTTTTGGGGCACCATTTCGATCTCGGCGGACACGATGGTCAGACCTTTCTCTTCGAGGGCTTCGCGCACCGCGCTGAAATCTGCGGGAGCGGTCACCACTTCGTACACTTCGTCGTCGGTCACCACGTCTTCGGCGCCCGCGTCCAAGGCCATCATCATCAAGTCGTCCTCGTCGAGGCCGGTCTTATCCACGAGGATGGTGCCTTGCTTGGTGAACATATAACTCACGCAGCCGTTGTTGCCCATTTGTCCGCCGCACTTATCGAAAAGGTGGCGCACGTTATTGACGGTACGGGTTTTATTGTCGGTCAAAGCCTCTACGATGACGGCCACACCGCCCGAAGCATATCCTTCGTAGGTGCACTCTTCGTAGTTGACGCTCATACCCTCGCCGCTGGCCTTTTGGATACTACGCTTGATATTATCGTTTGGCATATTGGCGGCCTTGGCTTTCGCGATGACGTCGCGCAGTCTGCTGTTGCTGTCGGGGTTGGCGCCGCCTTGTTTCACGGCGATGGCGATTTCTCTACCGATTTTGGTAAAGGCGTTACTGCGAGCGGCGTCGCTCTTACCTTTTTTGGCCTGTATATTGTGCCATTTGCTATGTCCGGACATACTCTCCTCCTATTCGCTTATCTCTTTGCCTTTTCGGCGTTAAAGTTCAGTTGATACATACCTATGGCGGCGGCCACGGCGACGTTCAGGCTCTCAATACCCCCCGCCATCGGGATGGATACCACGCGGTCTGCGCGGCGGCGCATTTCGTCCGACGCGCCTTTGGCCTCGCTCCCCACCACCAAAGCGTACGGGACGGTGGGCACGACGTCTTGGACGGTCTCGCCCTCCATATCCAACAGGTACACCGTTTGCCCGAGGTCGGCGGGATCCACCGCCTTGGGTTGGTACACTCTCAGGCGATAGATACCGCCCATACTCGCCCTCGTCACTTTGGGGCTATACGCGTCCGCGCCGCCTATCACGAGCACGTCCTCATACCCCGCGGCGATGGCGGTCCGCAGCATAGTTCCCACGTTGCCGGGGTCGGCCACGCCGTCCAGCACCAGCAGTTTCGAGGCGGTCTTCCACCCTTCCCCGTGGTCGGGTTTCGGCAGTACGGCCACCACGCCCGAGGGCGTCACGGTCTCGGCCACTCTCGCAAGAAGGTCGTCGGCCAAGACGTACGCTTCGGCGTTTTTGTCCTTTAGGACAAAGGCCAACTCCCGCGCCTTGCTTTCCGCGAGGTAATAGGCCTTCACCGCTTGCCCCACGGGTATATCCTTCACAATATTCACCCCTTCCAATACATAAAGCCCCGTTTCGTCGCGGCCTTTCTTGGTGTACAACGCGCGCAACTCGCGCACGCGATTATTGGATATCGAGGTGATTACTTCCATAGGTATCAAAAGGGGGTTGCCCATGACAACCCCCACTATACTTTATCGGTTGCCGATTGTCCCTTGCGGGACGTATTCGGGCAATCTTTTCTTACAGCGCGGCCTTCGCCTTATTGCAAAGCTCGGTGAAACCTTGGGGATCTTTCACGGCAATGTCCGCCAGCACCTTGCGGTTCAAGGTGATACCCGATTGGCCCAGACCGTACATAAAGCGGCTGTAAGACAAACCGTTTTGACGAGCGGCGGCGTTGATACGCGCGATCCACAGTCTGCGGAAATCTCTCTTCTTGTTCTTGCGGCCGACGTAAGCGTACTGTTGGCTCTTCATGACGGCTTCGCGCGCCACTCTGTAGAGTTTGGATTTACCACCCCAGTAGCCCTTCGCGAGCTTCATGATTTTTCTTCTTTTCTTTACTGCGTTTACGGCTCTCTTAATTCTCATACTCCACCTCCATTAGTCCTTGGGCAACATATTGCGGATAGTGCCTTCGAAGGCCTTATCCACGTAGCCGCCTTGACGCAACCCGCGTTTTCTCTTGGTCTCTTTCTTGGTGAGAATGTGATTCTTACCCATTTTCGCTCTTTTGATTCTGCCGTTTTTAGTCACGCGGAACCGTTTGCCTGCACCACTGTGCGATTTCATTTTAGGCATAATGCTACCTCCATGTAGATTTTCTTATTTCTTTTTGACGGGCGCCAGCACCATTCGTTGGGTATTTCCCTCCTGACTGGGGCCTTGCTCTATCACCGCGCCCTCCACCATGGCCGCAAAGTCGCTCATGACCTTGAGCCCCAGTTCGGGACGTTTGTTTTGTCTTCCGCGCAGTCGTATGACCACCTGCACCTTATCGCCGTCCGCGATGAACTCGTTGGCTTTCTTGGCCTTGGTCTTCATATCCCCGAGTTCGATGCCGATACTCAGCTGCACTTCTTTTATCTTGACTATTTTTTGATTTTTACGGGCTTCTTTCTCTTTCTTAATGGTATCGTAGCGATACTTGGCGTAGTCCATCAATTTGCAGGTCGCGGGATTGCCGTCGCCCACTTTCACGAGGTCCAACCCTTTGGCTTGGGCCACTTCGAGCGCTTGAGAGATGGTCATGATACCCAACGTGTTACCGTCCTCGGCGATGACGCGCACCGAACTGTCGGTAATTTGCTCGTTCACAAGATAGTCTTTTATAATCCTTTCCTCCAAAAAAAATCGGGTAATAGAAGTTACCCGAATCCAAACAATATACCCCTTTTGGGAGAATGACTTGTTTAAGAAACCTTTTGCCGTAGGCGAAGGTGAGAACTTCTACTTCTCTCCTATCCTACCATACTCCCCTCGTCCTGTCAACTGTTTTTTACCTCCAAATTTTAAGATTTACAAATGGCTTCCAAAATAAACCTTTCGCCCATCGGTTCACGTCATCCCGAGTTTATCGATGGATCCCATCGGTAGAGGCATAGTCTCCTTTCCCCCTTGTCGGCAAGCGTCAATTTTCACCACGACTTGCGAACGCAAACTTCACGCAAGGCTATGCCTTGCACTTCACTTGCCATCGCAAACTTCACTTTCGCGTAGCGAAAACTCCACCGAAAAAAAGGGCCATTCTGAAGTGAACCCCATTTGGGACACTCAATAAAAAAACGCTTAACAGGAAGGGATTAAGTTCTCTTCCTGTTTTTTATGCGTTTTGTATTGTAAAACTCTATCCAATCTTCAACAAGGGCTATATATTCTTCCAAACTTGTG
>JAFPXC010000016.1 GCA_017394805.1 Clostridia bacterium
CACAAGTTTGGAAGAATATATAGCCCTTGTTGAAGATTGGATAGAGTTTTACAATACAAAACGCATAAAAAACAGGAAGAGAACTTAATCCCTTCCTGTTAAGCGTTTTTTTATTGAGTGTCCCAAATGGGGTTCACTTCACGTAGCCTCCTTTTTGTGGCGGAAGCAGAGAGAGTTTGTGCGAACACAGATTTTTATTGTAGGCAGTCTTTTTGCATACGCATTTTGCCGTTATAATACAAAAAAGTCTTGACAAAATCCTTTTCAATTGCTATAATAATTTGCAAATAAGTTGCAAATTGGGGCGGAGGAGTTATGCAGAATTACAATACACAACAAAGACAAATTCTTCTTGATTTTTTTGCCCGACATATAGATCAGAGCGTTTCCACGGTAGAAGTAATAAACGAGTTAAGAGAACGTCAAATCAGCGAAAGTGCTATTTACCGCAATTTGCTTTTACTTGAAAAAGAAGGAAAACTACGCAGAACAAGCAAAATCGGAGATCGCAAAACGTACTATCAGTATATAGACAACGACGAATGCAAAGGACAGATCCATATTTCCTGTATAAAGTGCGGCAAGACGACTCATATTTCCCCGAATGTGAGCAAGCGCCTTGCAAAAAACTTAAAGGATGAAGATAATTTTATAATTGATAACGATGAAACCGTAATATACGGCTTATGTAAAAAATGCGGAGGCTGAAAGGAGATAAACCGAGATGACAACGAGAAAGAAAGCGGCAATTGCATTAACAATTTTATTTGTTTTTGTTATGCTTTTTTCTCATATTTTCGTTATTGCGGAAGCGGACCACGAATGTTCGGGCGAAGACTGCCCGATTTGTGAGATAATCGCTATCGTTTCGGACACGATTAAAGGTTTGTCTCTGATCGGTTCGGCTGTCGTAATCTGCGCCGCGCTTGTTTTCGGGATTGTAAAATCATTATACGTTAACAATGAAGCGCAATCCGTTTCTTCTCTTATAACGTTAAAAGTCAAACTTTCGAATTGATTTTAAAAGTCAAAAAGCAAGGGAGTAATCTATCTTTTTTAAGATAGATGTTTTTGTGTGTTTTGGGCAATATGCAGTCCCCTTGCCATTTTTATGCCCTTTTATTATCATTTCGGAGGTTTTTATTATGAAAAAAATAATTGTAATGTTTATTGTGCTATGCACTCTTATTTCCGGAATCGGCGTTTTGTCGGCTTGCTCCGGTTCTCAAAAAAACAGTGAAAAAATTAAAATCGTAACGACCGTATTTTCGGAGTACGATTGGACGATGAACGTACTCGGCGACCAAATAGACAATGCCGAAGTTGCGCTTTTATTAGATAGCGGCGCTGATCTTCACAGTTACCAACCCACAGTTGCAGATATAGCGAAAATTGCCACTTGCGATTTGTTTATTTACGTCGGCGGCGAATCCGACGAATGGGTCGACGACGCATTGAAAAATGCAACGAACCCAAACATGATCGTCATCAATCTCCTTGAAACCCTCGGAGACAAGGCGAAAGAAGAAGAGATCGTCGAAGGTATGGAAGGCGAAGAACACGATCACGATGAAGGGGAAGAACATGACGACGAGGAGGAAGAAACGGAATATGACGAACACGTTTGGCTTTCTCTCAAAAATGCAGTGATTTTTGTCAACGAGATTGCTTCCGCACTCGGCAAAATCGACAAAGATAACGCTTCCGCATATGAAAGCAATGCCAAGGATTATAGCGGCAAATTGTCGGCGTTGGATAATCAATATGAGCAGGCAGTTGCAGCCGCAACGACAAAAACGTTATTGTTCGGCGACAGATTCCCTTTCCGTTATCTTGTTGACGACTATGAGATTTCATATTACGCCGCTTTCGTAGGTTGCTCCGCCGAAACGGAAGCAAGTTTTGAAACCATAGTTTTCCTTGCAGGCAAAGTTGACGAACTCGGACTTACCGCTATTTTGAAAATAGAGAGTTCCGATGGTAGTATTGCGCAAACGATTAAAGAAAATACTACCGCCAAAAATCAAAAGATTTTGACTATGGATTCATTGCAATCCGCAACGAAAAAAGAGTACGCCGCAGGCAGAACGTATCTGAAAGTAATGCAAGATAACCTTGCGGTTTTGACCGAAGCGCTCGGATAAGGAGAATCATTATGGCTCAACTCTCGTGCAAAAACCTTTGTATCGGATATGACAACAGCGTTGTCATCGGCAATCTGAATTTTGAAATAGAAACGGGGGATTATCTCGCTATCGTCGGAGAAAACGGCGCCGGTAAATCAACGCTTATCAAAACCTTGCTTGGGCTTATAAAACCGATATCGGGTGAAATAAACACGGGAGACGGGCTAAAAAAGAACGAGATAGGCTACCTCCCGCAACAGACCGTTGTGCAAAGAGATTTCCCCGCATCGGTTTGGGAGGTAGTTCTATCGGGTTGTTTATCGGGAATGGGATTAAGACCGTTTTATAACAAAAAAGAAAAGGAACTTGCCCGTCTTAATCTTGAAAGAATGGGACTGAAAGGATTTGAAAAACGCTCTTACAGAGAACTCTCGGGCGGACAACAACAGCGAGTCTTACTTGCACGTGCATTATGCGCTACAAGGAAAATCTTGCTGTTAGACGAGCCCGTTGCAGGACTTGATCCGAAAGTTACGGGCGAAATGTATGAACTTATCGAAAATCTTAATAAAGAAGGCACAACCATTATTATGATTTCACACGATATTCACGCCGCTGTCGAATATGCAAATAAAATCCTTCATATCGGTAGCAGTTCGTTTTTCGGAACAAAAGACGATTACGTTTCAAGCGAGATCGGAAAACGGTTTATTCATATAGGAGACAAGGACAATGGCTGATATGTTTGAAAAATTGCAATTATATTTCGGATTTCCGTTTGTTCGCTATGCGCTCATAGTCGGTGTTTTGATCGCCCTTTGTTCTTCGCTTCTCGGCGTAACGCTCGTTCTCAAACGTTTTTCGTTTATCGGGGACGGACTTTCTCACGTTGCATTCGGCGCAATGGCTGTTGCGGCTGTTGTCGGGCTGACAAATGAAATGCTCATCGTTATGCCCGTAACAATCGTTTGCGCCGTGCTACTTTTGAAATCGGGGCAAAACGCAAAAATCAAAGGCGACGCTTCCGTAGCGATGATCTCGGTAGGCGCGCTTGCCGTTGGTTATCTTCTAATGAATTTGTTTCCTACTTCGTCGAACATTTCAGCGGACGTATGCACGACGCTGTTCGGATCGACTTCTATCCTGACGCTTTCTCAAACGGAAGTGTGGTTGTGCTTTGCGTTATCCGTTGTCGTCGTTTTGGTCTTTGTGTTCTTTTATAATAAAATATTTGCCGTTACGTTCGATGAAAACTTTGCGAACGCCACGGGAACGAAGGCTAACGTTTATAATCTTGTAATCGCAATTATTATTGCCGTGGTCATCGTTCTTGCGATGAATCTCGTAGGGTCGCTTTTGATATCGGCTTTGATAATATTCCCCGCGCTTTCGGCGATGCGGATATTTAAGAACTTTAAGGCGGTAACGATATGCTCTGCTGTAATTTCCGTTGCTTGCGCGCTGCTCGGGATATTGGCGTCTATTGTTTGGGGAACACCGGTAGGTCCGACAATCGTCGTTGCGGATATAGCGGTATTTTTGGTGTGCTGGTGTGTCGGTTCATTATCAAGATTTGCCGATAAAGTGAAATAAGGAGTTAAATATGAAAAAAACGCTATTTTTAGTATTACTGTGCAGTCTTTTGTTATTATGCTCTTGCGGAGAAAACACCGGGAAAATCGTTGCTCCCGAAAAAACGGATAATCCAAGTATTGGTCAAGGGGATAACATTCAAGAACAATCGACAAACACGGACATTCCGACAATAAAATATGATACTATCGACGTGGACTTGTCCGTTATGAGCGGGACAATCGCTTATTCGCAAGTTTACGATATGCTGTATAACCCTTCAAGATATGAAGGTAAAATCGTGAAAATGCAAGGACCATTTTCCGCTTTTTACAGTAACGAGACAAAACTTTATTATCCTGCCGTCATCATAAAAGACGCGACGGCTTGCTGCTCACAAGGAATCGAGTTTGTTTTATACGGCAATCCTGATTACCCGTTCGGATATCCCGAAGCAGGCAGCACAATCACCATTGTCGGTGAATTTGAAATCTATTACGAAGGATCCGATCGTTTTTGTCATCTGATAAACGCAGTAATAGTATGAAACGGAAATCCGAGCAAACGATTGCTCGGATTTCCGTTTCTTTTCGTATTCATCGGTTTATCCTTACACCGAAATAGTCGTTAAAAAAGAATAATACGAACTTCGAATTGTTTTCGATGTTCGTATTATTTCCGTCTGGCGGAAGCAGAGGGATTCGAACCCCCGTGGGCTTGCGCCCAAACGGTTTTCAAGACCGCCTCGTTATGACCACTTCGATATGCTTCCGCGTGGGGTCGGTATTATTGTAGCGCAAAAGCGCGGCGGTGGCAAGTATATTTGACGATTTGTGAATATTATTTGCGTCGAGCGGTGGCGTTTATGGGGTGCGTTTGGCGCGGTTTGCCCGTATACGTAAGCAGATAATCGCGACCAAAAGCCCCACGACGAGTAGGGCGACGGCGGCTATGGCGAGAGTAAAAGGCACCTCTACGAAGGTGACGCGTAGGGGCGTTTGCTCGGCCACGCAGTATATCCAATGGCCGAAGATGACGGCGGTCGCCAGACACAGCAAGTCGCACGTGGCGGCTACGAGGTCGGCGATACGCCGATTGCCCGCAGGCGAAAAGAGTTTGAGGGGTTTGGTGCGGTAGGCGCCGAACGCCACGAGGTTGAAGATCGCGAGCAGCAGCCACTCGGCGATGACGGGGTGCAGAAAGGCGATGCGCTTGTCGCCGAAGAGGTCGAAATAGCCGTTTTGGGCGAAGTGATACCCCACCGTGTCGGGCATATCGTTCAAAGCGATGAGGGCGTATATAAGCCCGCCCAACGCCGCGCCGAAACAAAGCGCCGTGAATACGGCGTGTACGATGCGGTAGGCGGTATATCGTGCGTTGGCGTCGCGGACAGTCATACGCATAGTATATCACACTCTGCGGCAACGTTCAAGTCTTTTCGGCGGCGTCCCAACCCCGCGCGAACCCGCTTCGGCCACTTCGCCCCGCCGCCTTGACAGGCAAACGGATTATGGCTATAATACAACTATCGGTGCGCTTTGATTGCACGTTATGCTTCGAATACAAGGGAAGAGGTGACGCTATGAAAAAGACTTTTAATACGGACGTAGCCCTATTGTCGGTCACGACGACGGAATTCAACGCGGTATTGCACTTTCACAATTGGAAAGCAAAGACTTTCCCCCACGACGAGCAAATATACGACGTCGCCACCTTCGAGCGTGACGGCAAGACCTACTCGTTGGTGCACGCCAAAATCGCCGAAATGGGCATGACGGCGGCGGCCGCCACGGCGATGAAAATCATTTATACCTTCCGCCCCCGCTATCTCATCATGGTGGGCATCGCCGCAGGTATCGCCAAATCCGATATAGAAGAGCAAATGTACGGAGACGTCATATTGCCCGACGTCGTGTGGAATTACGCCGCCGGCAAGTTCGTCAGTCCCGAAAAGGCCAAGATCGTGTATGGCAATTTGGGCTTTTTGCCCCGTTCCACGTCTGAGGCCATTCCCGAGGAGATTGTACCCTATTTGCAGGCGGCCGTATCCTCGCCCGAAAACCCCTGCCACGCCTATATCGGCCCTATGGCTTGCGGCAGTACCGTGGTCGCCAGCCGCGAGTTGTTGGAAAAACAAATTTATTCGCAATACCACACCACGGCGGGGCTGGATATGGAATCGTATGCGGTGGTCTACGCGGCCAATCACGCCAGCGATCCCAGGCCCACGCCCCTCATCGTCAAGAGCGTATGCGACTTCGCCGACAGCAAGAAGTCGGACGATTATCAGCGCTTTGCCGCCTATTCGAGTTGCGAATTTGCCAAATTCCTGTACGAAAAAATACTACCGATGGAAGATTCCGTGGACGACGATTTTTAGTCGCTTCCGTTCTCGTATGCGGAAACGTAAAAAAGGCACCGAGCGTTCTGTGCCTTTGTTTTTTTGCGGGTTTGGTCTTAGAAGAAGTCCCAATGCCCTTTGGGCTTGTCGTCCGAATTTTCTTCCGCATTGACGACCGCCTCGATGTCGTAGAAGGTGGCGCGGATATCCACGTTGATATACTTGGACGACACTTGGGGCACGGCGTTGCCGTGGGCGAACTCGGGATAGCGGAAGTTGGGATCCAACTGCGTGCGCAGTTGCTTGTTGCCGTTCTCGCCGAAGAGGCGCACGTAGGCTTGGCCGAGGTGCAGCATAGCGAGGTCGGACACGCGCACCACGGGCACGTTGGCGGGTTGCACGGACATATGGATATCGCCCGTGTTGGACACCGAGTAGGACGTCGCCGTGCCGATGGTCTGCCCGAAGGATTCGGCCGCTTCCTTGAGGGTTTGGCTGTCGTTGGAGCCGCAGAAGATGAGCTTGGAGTTGCCCGCGATGTTGATACGCGTCTCTTTTGTGTACAGCGAGTCCAACTGTTGGTAGCTTTGCACGCCCAAGTGGAACCAAACGCGGCGCGAACGCATAGTGGTGATCCAGTTGCCGATATTGGACACGGTCATACCGCTCGTCGCAAATTCGTCCCACAGTACGTGGAAGTCGTATTGCGGATTCTCGTCGCCCTTGTGTTGCAGTTCGGCCATCAGCTGGCGCAAGAACAGATTGCACACCATGTGCGTAGCCTCGTTGGTGTTGTCCACGATGAGGAAGATGGCGGTGGGCTTGTCCAGGTTGTTGACCACGTCCTCGATGCAGATATCGTTGCCGCAGGTGAGCAGGTTGCAGGAGTGGTTGACCACGCGGTTGAGGTGGTTGATGGTGCACATCAAAAAGCTGTCGCGCGTGATTTTGGCCTTGGACGCCACGTAGTTTTCCAAGCGGCGCACGGGCGAATTGCGGTCGTGCAGTTGCACGTAGTCGGTCAGGGTTTCGCAGTCCTCTTGGCGCGAATTGATGACGTTGACCATGTTGTACAGCGAGTATTTTTCCTCGGTCATGCCGCGCGAGGGCACCAGGCTGTCTTCGAGCATCGCCAAAAGGGTGAGCGTGGTGATTTCACGCGAGCCGTAATCCCACGAGGGGTCGCGCACGGTGGGCGGGATGGGGATCATGGTCTCCACGATGAGGGGGATGAGGCTGTTGTAGAAGTCCACTTCCTTGTTGATGAAGGCGTTGACGTCGATGAGCCAGGATTGCTTATCCTCGCCGTAGTCCTTCCCGCGGAAGGTGTAGGGCGCGTCGATTTGCTCCGAGAGTTGTTTTTTTGCGTCCTCGGCGCGGTGGAACGAGCGCCACACCAACCCCAAGGGGTTGTACTTGTCCGAACTGTACGGACGGCTGCCGTCCAGCACGATCACCTTGTAGCCTTGCCGTTTGAGCATCTCGGCTTTTTCGCGGTAGATTTCGTGTTTGCTGTCCATGATGAGCATAGAGGGCTTGTCCGTGCTCTTGGCCAAGAAATCCACTTGGGGCATATAGAAAGATTGCGTTTTGCCCGAGCCGGTAGAGCCGACCAGCAAGGTGTGCGAGGGGGGTGCCACCAAGTAGGTGCGGACGCCGTCGCGGACGTAGTTGGCCACGGCGATGCCGCCTTGGGTATCATAGGGCTTGTCGAAGTCCACGCGGCGCAAGCATTCGTCCTCGGAGTCCACCGTCAGCAAGGTCTGCGCTTCGTGGAAGTCGCGGTTGAGTTCTTTGGTTGCTTCATATACTTCGTTGTGGAAGTCTTGCATGGTGTACCTCCTTTGGGCGTTAGAACCCGATCTTGTTCTTGCCGTAGCCGGTCGACGCGGTGCATTGATAGCCCTGTTTTTGCAGGTCATGCATACGCGCGGCGGCCTCGTCGGGCAAGTAGTCCAACACGCCCTCTTCGTAGAGCGAGTTGAGTTCGGACAAGAGTCTTGCTTCGTCCTCGGTTTTGCCGAGCTTTCGCGTCAGCCCCAAGGCCAGCCACAAAGCCGACAGATTGCCGTTTTTGCTAAGGCGCACGAATTTGGTATAGGCCTCTTCCTCGTGATTGGTGGCGCACAGGAAGCAGGCCACCTCGAATTGCGCGTCGTCTCTCGCCGCGCCGTCGTCCGCGCCGTGTACGTACACCAGCCAGCCGCTCTTGTCGTAGTAGGGGAGTTGGGTGCGTTGATGGGCTTCCAGCACTTCGGCGCGCGCTTTGAGCACGGCGCCGGCCTCTTCCGAGTGGCGAATGCCGACCAAAAGCAGCAAAGCGTTGCGCACTTCTTGCAGATTGACGTATTGGGTTTGCTGGGCTGCCGTCACCTTGTATTTCTCCTCAGCGGACAAAAACATGGCGTAGGCAACGGTTTCGATCAAGGCGTTGCGGCCGCGTTCGGTGTAGAAGCGCGATGCGGTCACTTGCTCGATGAGTTTGATTGCTTCGTAAACGTTTTGTTTCATAATTTCCTCCTTGCCCGCTTGGGTTATTGTATTTGCGGTTGCAGAGATTGGCGTGGGGCGCGTCGGCGTCCCCCTCGAAAAGCAAAAGCGATACTTTTCCCCTTATCCGCCGAATGACCTCGTCAATCTCGGCAACTATCGCATAGTACATATAGGCGGCGCGGCTCGTCTTCGCAACGGCAAAAGACGAAAAAATGCAAAAATTTGCACAAGAATCGTGCTCGGGGCGGGGCAGATGGACGGGATTAACGGTTTATTTGGATTTATAGTACAAAAGACAATGGCAAAACCCTTCGTATTCGGGGTCTTTGATCTGGTCGCGGAACTCCTTGCACATGCATTTTGTGTCCTCGGTGCGTTCGCGGCGGCAGGGACAGTAGCCGCCCGTAGCGGCGAGCCCTTCCTGCACGGTCTTGACAATTTCTTTATCGGGATTGAAGGTTACTTTCATAGGTTCCTCAGGATACGGTGTAGTCGCGGTCCACGATGACGATGACGCGGTAGTCGGGCAGTATGCCCTCTATGGCTTCCTTGACTTCGTTCACGATACGGTCGCAATCGGGCTCGTCGAAGTCGATGATGATATCCACGCTGACGGTACGGTTTACTTCGTCGATGAAGAAGCCGTGCGTTTGCAGTATGGAGGCAAATTTCGCCGTAATCGCGTATACCTTTTCGCGCATTTCGCGGGCGAAGGGCGTTTCGCTGTGTTCGGCGTACACGCCGACGGTGATGACGGTGTGGTACTTTTCGTAGCACATATAGGCGATTTCTCTCTCCATTTGCTGTATTCCTCGTGCCGTCATATTGTCCGCCACTTCCACGTGCACGCCCGCCACGTTGCGGTCCACGCCGTAGTTGTTGATGATGAGGTCGTACACGCCCTTGACGGCGGGGTGCCGGGCGATATCGGCGGTCATATTCTTCACCAATTCGGCGTCCGCGCGCTCGCCGATGATCTTGGATACCGACTTGCGGAAGACGTCTATCGCGGATTTCAATATAAACAAACCGATGGCGATACCGATATAGCCCTCGAGGTGCACGCCCGCGCCGTACGAAACCCCCGCGCCGACCAAGGTGCCCGCGGACAATACGCTATCCCACAACGCGTCCGTGCCGCTTGCCCGTAGCACGTCGCTGTTTACCTTCTTCCCTTGGTAGCGGAAGAACAGTCCCAACGCCACCTTGACCGCGGTCGCTATGCCGATGACGACGAACGCGTACGCGTCGTAGGTAGGCTCGCTGCCTTCCACGAGGTCGCGCACCGAACTGTATATCGCCGAAAAGCCCGCGATGAAGATGAGGATGCCGATGATGGACGCGGTGACGAATTCCATTCTGCCGTGGCCGAACGGGTGTTTTTTGTCGGGGCGTTTGCCGCTTATCCGCGTGCCGATCATGGTGACGATGGACGACATGGCGTCAGTCAGGTTGTTGAAGCCGTCCGCCACGATACTCACCGAGCGCGCCAAAAGCCCCACGGTGATTTTGCCTGCCACCAATAGGACGTTGGCGCCTATGCCGACGCCGCTCACGCCGAGTATTCGTTTGTCGCGGTCAATGACTTTTTCCATACTCATATTGTAGTCTTTCGTCACAGACCTTGTCAACGTTTTGGGGCATTTTGCCCGGTCGCCCACTCAAAGTATAAGCAATCTTCGGGCTTTTCATTCCTCGCCATAAGGCCGACTTATAGCACGGCATAAGGAAACGGTCATACAAAAACGCGTGCGCGTATTGCAAATCCGCCGTGGTGTGGTATAATAGTTGAGTGCGGTGCAAAACATCCGTCCGTTCCTTGCCGCACGCGGGGCGGACGCATCGAAGGAGAATTATGGCTAATTGTGCAATCGTAGGGATTAATTGGGGCGACGAAGGCAAAGGTCGCATGGTGGATCTGCTCACCGAGCATTACGACGTGGTCGTGCGCTTTCAGGGCGGCGGCAACGCGGGGCATACGGTCATCAACGAATATGGCAAATTCGCCTTGCATTTGTTGCCCTCGGGCGTATTCCGCAAAGGCGTCGTCAACATCCTCGGCAACGGCGTTGCTCTGGACCCCCAAAATCTTCTTACCGAGATACGCGAAACGCAGTCTAAGGGCGTGGCTTTGACGCCCGACAATCTCAAAATCAGCGACCGCGCCTCCCTGTTGCTCCCCTGGCATCGTATGCAGGACGAGTTGGAGGAGAAGCGTCTCGCCGACAAGAAGTACGGCTCCACCAAGCAGGGCATCGCGCCCTTCTACGCCGACAAATACCAAAAGAAGACGGTGTTGGCGGGCGAGCTTTTCTATCCCGACGCCCTGCGCGCGCACTTGCGCGACTTGTTGGAGTGGAAGAATCTCACTATCGAAAAGGTGTACGGCGCGGAGCCGTACACGATGGATATGCTCGAGGCGTGGCTTCGCGACTATTGCGAGCCCATCAAGGCCTACGTCACCGATACGGGTGCCTTTCTCAAAGAGGCGCAGGCGGCGGGCAAGCAGATATTGTTCGAGGCGCAGCTCGGCTCTTTGCGCGACCTGGACTTCGGCATCGTGCCCTACACCACCTCGTCCAACACGTTGGCGGCCTACGCGCCCATCGGTTCGGGGTTCCCCTCGGCCAAGATAGACAAAGTCGTGGGCGTAGTCAAGGCCTATTCCACCTGCGTGGGCGAAGGGCCCTTCGTGTGCGAGATGTTCGGCGCGGAGGCGGACGCTTTGCGCGAGGCGGGCTTCGAGTACGGTGCCAAGACGGGCAGACCCCGCCGAGTGGGCCCCGTGGACGTGGTGGCCACGCGCTACGGCGTAGAGGTGCAGGGCGCCACCGAGATCGCGCTCACCAAGTTGGACGTATTGAGTTATATGGACAAGATTCCCGTATGCGCGGCGTACAAGGTCGCGGGTAAGCGCGTGGACTATTTCCCCTTCCCCACCTTGCTCAAAGAGGCCGAGCCCATTGTGGAGTATATGGACGGGTGGAAGACGGACATTTCGGGCGTGCGCAGTTGGGACGAGTTGCCCCAAGCGGCCAAGGACTACGTCCTCTATGTGGAGAAAGCGATCGGCTGTCCCATCACCTATGTGTCCGTAGGCCCCGAGCGCGACAGCATCGTGGTGCGCTGATTGCCTATGACGACGGACGTATATCAATCCCCCTTGTCGGGGCGTTACGCAGGGCAGGAAATGCGCGAGTTATTCTCGGCCGACAGGCGCTATTCGACGTGGCGCAGGCTGTGGCTTTCTTTGGCCAAGGCCGAGCGGGCGTTGGGCTTGCCCATCACCGAGGCGCAAGTGGCGGCGCTCGAGGCGCATTTGACGGACATAGACTACGACTTGGTGGCGGCGAGAGAAAAAGAGGTTCGTCACGACGTGATGGCGCACGTCTACGCCTATGGCGTAGCCGCGCCCGAGGCGGCGGGCGTCATTCATTTGGGCGCCACCAGTTGCTACGTCACCGACAATACCGACCTCGTGCTGTACCGCGAGGGACTGTCGTTGTTGCGCAAGGGTTTGGTGGACGTCATCGCCTTGCTCTCGCGCTTTGCCGACCGCTACAAGGATCTGCCCACTTTGGGCTACACGCACTACCAACCCGCCCAGCTCACCACCGTGGGCAAACGCGCGACTTTGTGGATACAGGATTTCGTCTCGGATTTGGATGAGTTGGACTTTGTGACGGCTAATCTCAGGTTTTTGGGCTGTCGCGGCACCACGGGCACCGAGGCCAGTTTTTTGGATTTGTTCGACGGGGACGGCGCCAAGATCGACGAGATGAACAGGCTGATCGCCGCCGACTTCGGGTTCGCCAAAACCTACGACGTATGCGGCCAAACCTATCCGCGCAAGGCGGACAGCCGCATTTTGGGCGTGCTGTCGTCCATCGCGCAGTCGGCCTATCACATGGCCAACGACGTGCGCCTGTTGCAGCACGACAGGCAGGTAGAGGAGCCGTTCGAGAAGAGTCAGATCGGCTCGTCGGCCATGGCCTACAAACGCAACCCCATGCGGTGCGAGCGCATTTGCTCGTTGTCGCGCTATATTATGACGGACGCGCTCAACGCGCCCCTCACCGCTTCCGTGCAATGGATGGAGCGCACTTTGGACGATTCGGCCAACCGCCGCATCGCTTTGCCCGAGGCCTTTTTGGCGGCCGACGCCGTATTGCGGTTGGTGGCCAACGTGTCGGACGGCTTGGTGGTCAACGAGGCGGTCATTGCCAAGGCGGTGGAGACCTATTTGCCCTTTATCGCCACCGAAAACCTCATGATGGAGGCCGTCAAGAAGGGCGGCGACCGTCAAGCGATACACGAGATCATTCGCGTAGCGTCCATGGGTGCCACGGCCAAGATGAAAGCGGGCGAGGCCTGCGATCTCGTCGAGCGTTTGGCGGCCGAGCCTACGTTCGGCCTCACCGCCGAGGAGATTAAGGCCAAACTTTGCCCCGCCGATTATACGGGGCGTTCGGCCGAGCAGGTGACGGCTTTCCTCGCCGCCATCGCGCCCATCACCGAGGGCGTCACCCCCAAAAAGACGGATATACAAGTATAGTCAGGCGGCGCTTCGGCGCCGCTTTGTCATCAAAAACCCCATGACGTAGGCGCCTATTCGCGCCAAAAGAGGTAATATGGATCATCAACGCATTCTCATTCTCAACTTCGGCGGTCAGTACGATCAACTCATTGCGCGCAGGGTGCGCGAGGCGGGCGTATACAGCGAGGTACACCCGCATACGATGGATATAGCGGCCATTCGGGCGTTCGATCCCATCGGCATCATCTTCACGGGCGGGCCGCAAAGCGTCTACCGAGAGGGGTCTCCCCACCCCGCCGAGGGCGTGTTCGAGCTCGGCATTCCCGTTTTGGGCATTTGCTACGGCTGCCAACTCATCGCCCATCACTTGGGCGGCAAAGTCACCGAGGCCGCCTCGGACGACAGCCGCGAGTACGGCAAGACCGTCACCTATTTCGACACCCAATGCGTACTGTTCAAAGGGTTGCCCGCCGAGAGCGTCACTTGGATGAGCCACGGCGACTATATGGCCGAGGTACCCGCGGGCTTCGCGTTGGTGGCCCACAGCGACAAGTGCCCCAACGTGGCCGTCGCCGACGTGCGTCGCCGCTTCTTCGGCGTGCAGTTCCACCCCGAGGTCAACCACACCGAGTACGGGCGGCAGATGATTCGCAACTTCCTCTACGAGGTATGCGGCGCCGTGGGCGATTGGAGTATGCAGAGTTACGCCAAGACCGCCGTCGCCGCCATTCGCCAAAAGGTGGGCGAGGGCAAGGTGCTGTTGGCCTTGTCGGGCGGCGTGGACAGTTCGGTCGCGGCCGCCTTGTTCGCCGAGGCGGTGGGCAATCGGTTGACCTGCGTTTTCGTAGATCACGGCCTTATGCGCATGTGGGAGGGGCGCGAGGTCCGCGCGGCCTTCGCCAAGTGGGACATCAACTTCCTGTCCATCGACGCCGAGGATCGCTTCCTCGTGGCGTTGGCGGGCGTGGACGATCCCGAGACCAAGCGCAAGATCATCGGCGAGCAATTCGTGCGCGTGTTCGAGGAGGTCGGCAAGCGGATCGGCAGCGTGGACTACCTCGCGCAGGGCACCATCTATCCCGACGTCATCGAGTCCGGGCAGTCCAACGGCAACGCCGACGTCATTAAGAGCCACCACAACGTGGGCGGTCTTCCCGCGCACGTGGAGTTTAAGGAGATCATCGAGCCTTTGCGCCGCTTGTTCAAGGACGAAGTGCGCGCGTTGGGGCGCGAGCTAGGGTTGCCCGAGTATCTGGTCAGCCGTCAGCCTTTCCCCGGGCCGGGGTTGGCCATTCGCATCATCGGCGACGTCACCAAGGCCAAGTTGGATATGCTCCGACAAGCCGACTTCATCTTCCGCGAGGAGATAGACCGCGCGGGGCTTACGCAGTCGATGAGCCAATACTTCGCCGTCCTTACCAATATGCGTTCGGTGGGCGTGATGGGCGACGGCCGCAGTTACGACTACGCCATCGCCTTGCGTTCGGTCACCACCGACGACTTTATGACGGCCGATTGGACGCGCATTCCCTACGAGGTGTTGGACCGTGCTTCCGTCCGCATCGTCAACGAAGTTCCGCACGTCAATCGCGTGCTGTATGATATTACGTCGAAGCCCCCCGCCACCGTCGAATTCGAGTGATAGAGCACATACTTGCGCGATTGAACGGGCTATGCACTCAAAGGGCGCATCACGTACACAGAGTACGCTGGATGTGCCCTTTTTCGCTCGCATACCCATTCACTCATCACAATTATGCGCTCTATCCCTCGAATTTGAATAATGAAAGCGAAACGGAGCGATTGCGGACGATCTTCGCGGCTTCGCTCGCGTCACGTACAAGGAGTACGTTAGGCACTCGTCTCTTCCGCTTGAAGACGCCCTCACTCATCTCCGTTTCATCTCTCATTATTCGAATTGAAACGAATGCAAAAATCTCGTCGATTTGAAGCACTTGCGCTCTCGCATACCCATTCACTCATCACAATTATGCGCTCTATCCCTCGAATTGAACTACAAAACCTTTATGCTTATAATATAAACGTGCAGTGCGCTCGTGGACGCATACCGTGTACACGGAGTACACTGGGTATACTTCCCCTCGTTTGCACACCCTCTCATTCATCTCTTTTACGCAAAAATCCCGTCGAAATGAAGTCCTTTTTCGCTTGTACTTGAACAGTTTAAGCGCTATATGGTATCAAAAAAGCACCGACGTACCGGGGGTATTCGGTGCTTTTTCCCACAACCCATTCGCTTGCGAATGGATTTCACCTGACGAAGTCAGATTTCTCCCGCCGTAGGCGGATTTCTCCCACGCGAAGCGTGGATTTCTCCCTTTTCTACTCGACTTTCGGCAATCCCGCGCGGCCTTTCGCCAAATCCTCGTCGGTGGGAATGTAGTCGCTCATTTCGCCGTCGTTGAACTTTTGATAGGCGACCATATCGAAGTAACCCGTGCCGGTGAGACCGAAGACGATGGTCTTGGCTTCGCCCGTTTCCTTGCACTTCATCGCCTCGTCGATGGCCACTCGGATGGCGTGCGAACTTTCGGGCGCGGGCAAGATGCCTTCCACTCTGGCGAATTGCTCGGCCGCCTTGAACACTTCGGTCTGTTCGACCGCGCGCGCTTCCATCAAGCCTTGGTCGTACAATTCGGACAAGGTGGTGGTCATGCCGTGGTAACGTAGGCCGCCCGCGTGGTTGGCGGAGGGAATAAAGGACGAGCCCAAGGTGTACATCTTGGCCAAGGGGCACACCTTGCCCGTGTCACAGAAGTCGTAGGCGTACACGCCGCGCGTAAAGGAAGGACAGCTGGCGGGTTCCACGGCGATGATGCGGTAGTCGGCTTTGCCTTGCAGTTTCTCCGCCATAAAGGGCGCGATGAGGCCGCCCAAATTGCTGCCGCCGCCCGCGCAACCGATGATCATATCGGGCACGATGCCGTATTTATCCAAGGCCGTCTTGGTCTCCAACCCGATGACGGATTGGTGCAGCAGCACTTGGTTCAGGACGCTGCCCAGCACGTAGCGGTATCCCTCGGTGCCCACGGCCACTTCCACGGCCTCGGATATGGCGCAACCCAGCGAGCCCGTCGTGCCGGGGAACTCTTGCAGTATCTTGCGGCCGATATTGGTCGTATTGGAGGGGGAGGGCGTCACGTTGGCGCCGTAGGTGCGCATCACTTCACGGCGGAAGGGTTTTTGCTCGTAGCTCACCTTCACCATGAAGACCTTGCAGTCCAGCCCGAAGTAACTACACGCCATACTCAAAGCGGTGCCCCATTGTCCCGCGCCCGTCTCGGTGGTGACTCCTTTCAGCCCTTGCTTCTTGGCGTAGTAGGCTTGGGCGATGGCCGAGTTCAACTTGTGCGAACCCGAAGTATTGTTGCCCTCGAACTTATAGTAGATTTTGGCGGGCGTGCCCAACGCTTTTTCCAAGCAGTAGGCGCGCACCAAAGGAGCGGGGCGGTACATCTTGTAGAAGTCGCGTATTTCTTGCGGAATGTCGATGTAGGGCGTGGTCTCGTCCAGTTCCTGCTTCACCAATTCCTCGCAGAAGACCGCCGACAATTCCTCGGCCGTCATGGGTTTCAGCGTGCCCGGGTTGAGCAAAGGCGCGGGCTTTTTGGCCATAAACGCCCGTAGGTTCAGCCATTGTTGGGGTATATCCTTTTCTTCTAGATAGATTTTATACGGTATTTCGTTGTTCATAATTCGTTCTCCTTTTCGTTTCGTCGGTTGGGCGCCGTTGTCGGCTGCCGTCTTTCGGTTGAGGTTGGGTTGCTACGCCTCGGCGTCCTCGCCGCAGGCCGTGGCTTTTCGCCATCGAAACACGCTTTCTTCGTTTTTCATCGTACACCTCCTACAAAAAAGCCCCAAAGAGCCTTTGCCCTTTGGGACGATAATGCTACCGCGGTGCCACCCAAATTGACCTCTATGGTCCACTTATTGCGGTTCTTTCACGGAAACCACCCGTCGATTGCTACTGACCTTGCGGCGTTCGTTCGCCCTCGGAAGCCCATTCGACCCCGTGTATTGACCGCAATCCCACCGCCTGCGGCTCTCTTGCAACATTGACGAAGCCTACTATTCTTCCTCATCGGTTTATAGTTCGATTATACCAACATTCCAAAACCCAAGTCAAACGAAAAACGGGGGTGCGGCAACATTTTTCAAAAATCCCTCCGCCCCGCAGAAACCGCCGAATGGCGTGAGAACCTGCGCTTTGGGCGGCGCATCCGTTGCGTTCGCGTTGGACGACGACGGCAGTTCGCGGCCCCGGTCGTTTTCGGTTTCCGAAACGGGCGAATGTTTGCTCGAATCGCTCACTTTTATATAAATGCGTATTGACGAAAATCGTTTTTTATGCTATTATAACAAGTGGACGCACAAGCGCGTCGCAACGATTACGAAGGGAAAGGAAGCATGATTCAGCGCACTATTCATTTCACGCCGCAGCAATACAAGAATTTCCAAGCGAGAGCGGGGCGTGTTTTCGTTGCGCGGTGCTCGTTCGCTCAGGTGCAGGCCGAGGTTCGCCGCGCCTCTACGATTGCGGAGCTTGAGCACATTGCCCTTCGGTACGATATGTGCGACCATTGCGATTTCAAGGCGTTTCACCCCGAATTTGCGCGTGCGCTGGTGGAGGCGATGGCTTCCGTTTTATATCGTTATCCGCGGCTTCGCGCCAAAATGAGCTTCGTCGGCAGCAAGGACGGGCTCATTTTCGTATTGCAGAAGTTGGCCGTTTTGGATGCCTACTACGTTCGGCGTTTTGCGTTGAACGACGTGTGTTCGGACAAAGACTTGGAGTATATGGCCAGTTCCGGCCTCATCATGATAGACAACACCACCTACGAGCGCATTCCCGGCGCAGGCAACGTCCTCGCACAGGCGCTTACCTTGCATGGACTTTTGGACGCCATGCTGTTGGACGAGGAGGACTTTGGCTTGTTCGGCTACGCCCGCACCAAGCGGGACTTGGCGGACGGCTCCCAGCCCAAAGGGTGCACCGCGCCCATCTCCATATTCTATCACGAAGTCGGGCATTTGCTGGACTATCTATGCGGCGTCAACTCCGATCCGACTTTCCGCCGCTATTACGAGGGGTTCAGCAAGGACCAAATCAAAAGGGGCGTCTCCGAGTACGCGGCGACCAACGCCTGCGAGTTTTTCGCCGAGGCGTTTGCCGAATATATGTGCAGTCCCAGTCCCAGACCGATAGCTCGCTACGTAGGCGAGTATATTCAAAGGAAATACAAATAAAATCTTAAGGAGGATTTTACTATGGATAGCAACACCCCACAAACCAATAGAAACGTAGACATCGTTTTTTGTCTCGACGGCACCGGCAGTATGTCGCCTTGCCTCGATATGGTGAAGCAAAATGCTCAAAAATTCTATCAGGACCTTTTGGAAAAATTGACTTTGGAGTACAATTCCAGCGTTGACGATATTTGCATCAAAGTCATTGTCTTCCGCGATTATTTGGATGACGGCGATCATGCTATGATTGAGAGCGAGTGGTTCGATATGACCGCCGGGGACACGGACAAATACGAGGCGTTTCTCAAAGGCATCGTGGCCGAAGGCGGCGGTGTGTCTTTGGAAGAGAACGGATTGGAGGCGCTCTATTATGCTATGGCGACCGACTGGAATGCCAGAAATCCCAAAGACCGTCAGGTAATCGTGTTGTTTACGGACGCGGATGCGTTGGATTTGATGGATGCCCAACGCAAGGGGTTGCCTAACTATCCCCAAAACATGGTGGATCGCGATGGCCTCGTGTCCATGTGGGAATGCATTTTGCCTCCGTTTATGGCACAGGGAGACCTCAAATTGCAAAAGAAATGTAAGCGTTTGGTGATGTATGCTCCTGCCGGCACCAAATATGAGGATTTGGCGAAAGACCTCAATCGCAGTCAATTCATTCCCGTCGATCTTTCCGCCGGTTTGGGCGATTTGAACTTCGATGATGTAATCAGAATTATTGCATCGTCGATTTCTTCGGTCTGATGGTCTCTGTTGTCGGGCGATGTAACTTCGGTTGCATTGCCCGCTTTTGTTTCCAATACCCCTTATGGGAGTAATGCCGAATGATTTCAAAAGATATCGTTCGAGGTATTTGCCCAATTTATGCGGGCTGATAATTTTGTATTATCTTACGGAGGAAAAAGATGGAAGATAAAAAGTATGTAAAAGTATATTGTAAAAAGGCCAATAAATACGGTCTGGTTACTATCGAGAAGAGCAATGGCTATGACAAAATCACCAATTTCTATGAGATAGACGACGCCACGGCTGCCGAAATTAAGACCTCGTTCGAGGGCAATTTGCCCGAGGTGTCTATGTACCTTAAACCCAATGCCGTAGATGGTACGCGCACGCCCCGTAGTATGGACAAGTCGCGCCAATGCCCCGTAAAGAAAGGCGAACTGTGGTATCAATGCATCTATTGCTCGGCTTTGGAAATCAGCAATACGACAGCCGCTTCTGCTTGCGAGATCTATTTCCTTATGGACGAGTCAGGCAGTATGGAGCACCGTGACCGCAAGGAAGGTGCTGCGGCCGTGTCCAAATTGGTGCAATCGCTATCGGGCGCAGGCAACGTGTACAGTTTTGTCGCTTGGGGTTCGGACGCGGGCTACGTGTTTCAGAACTCCACAAATGCCGTCGAAATCAATCGTGCTTCCCAATTGTACGTGGATGGCCTCACGGGGCATAGCGGTTCGACGGATGCCGCCGAGGCATTCCGTTATATTGCGTCGGATGTGGCTCGTGCCCAAAAGCCCGTGCGTATTATTTTTGTAACGGACGGCTACTTCGACGACGAAAACGAGGCGGTTCGCGAACGCGATAGATTACTTGCCTCCAACCGCAACGTGGAGATTTTGGCCATAGGCATTACCGGTGCCAGCCAGTCTTCTCTTAGTCGAATCGGCACCGTGCCCGCCTTCTCCAAGGTGGTGGGCGGTAGTTCCGCATTGACCAGCACGTTCGAACAGATTGCCGAGACGCTCAAAAAGAATGGCAACAATTTTTAGGAGGTTACTATGTCCAATATGCCGATAACAGAGAGAAAAATAGATATCGTTATGTGCATCGACGCCACCAGCAGTATGGGGCCGTGCATCGACAATGTGCGCAATCACGCCAAATCCTTCTATCGGGAAGTGGTCAACAAGATGCAGACGGAGTATGCCAGCACGGTTACCGAATTGCGCATTCAGGTTATTACGTTCCGTGATTTGGAGTGCGACGTGGATGCCATCCAACAAAGTGAATTCTTCGAGTTGCCCTCCGATACCGACCTCTTCGAGCGCTATCTCAACAGTATTACACCCCGTGGCGGCGGTGACTACAAGGAGAGCGGTTTGGAGGCCTTGTATAAGGCCATGACTACCCGCTGGACTGCTCGGGGCGCCAAGGACCGTCAGGTCATATTGCTTTTTACGGATGCGGATGCCATCGGGTTTGATGAGAAGCGCAATCGTACGGGCTATCCCAATGAATGCGACGAATCCACGTTCCTTATGACGTGGAATTGCCAGCGCGGCAATCTCAATACTTTGACCGACCGTAGCAAGCGCTTGCTGATGTATGCGCCCGATAATACGAAGTATTCGGAGATTGTTCGATATATGAAACGTAGCATACACAGGAGCGTTGTGCCGCAAAACGGTATGGCGGACGTCGGGTTTGACGACATCATTAAGATGCTGTGTGCAAGTGCCAGTTCCAACTAAGCAACAACGAGGTATTCAACAATGCAATATCATAAGAAATATGAAATAGAGCCGTCTTTTATCAAGGACGGCGCTGCGAATTGGCATACAACGGGCAACGGCGAGTTTATCTTGTGTACGCATAGGGGGAATCGCTACTTTGTCAAGCGTTTTGCTTTCGGTCCTCGGTATCCCTCCAAGAGTCTGCCTGCGCCCGTATACGCGCAGTATATGGCGGAGGCCGGTCGACTGGAAAACAAGCAAAAAGAAATCAATACGCGTTTTAAGAAGCAAGGATTTTCGTTCGACAAAGATCACATTGTTATAGAGGAAGACAACTTTTGGGACGATGATACCAATATGTTCGTCACCGTCACGCGCTTCGTGCCCAACGGCTTGCCCGACGACAACGATTTCAGTACGTTGAGCCAAGCGGACTTTATGGCGCTTTGTATGGATATGGCAGAGTTGATTCGCAAGGCGCACGCGGCGGGTGTAACGCACGGCGACCTCAAGGAGAAGAACTTCTTTTTCTCCCAACAGGGTGGGAAAACCGTGCCCTATCTTATCGACTTTGATTTGTCCTATCCCAGCGATTACGGCGTCAAACCGCTTGCGGACGGCACGTCCTATTTCGCCGAAGGCGCTCCTTTTTCCGCGGGTTACGAGAGCCCCGAGTTGTATATCTACAACAAGCAATACGACGACGATCCCGATTTGATGGATCCCAAAACCATTACGGACAAGACCGACGTCTTTACGTTGGGCATCGTGTTCCACAAGATGTGGACGCGCCAGTTCCCCATGTCGGGCGGTTCGGCGGGTTCTTTCGGTCAAGCCGTTTACGAGGACAGTCCCGTGGTGATCGATCCCAAGTTCAACTTCGAAATCGGTCCCGCCAACGGCAACAAGTTTTCTATGTTGTTACAATGGATGTTTCTCAAGGATTCGACCAAGCGTCCCACGGCCGACCAAGTGTTGGACGTCCTGCGGGACAAGTTGGACGTGACGGACTTTTTCGAGGTGCCCGGCGCCCCGCAAATATTCGAAACAGAACCGCACGACGTACACAAGAATGCCATTACGCTCCTCACCAAGGATGAACTCAAGGCAAAAGATGTCAAGGTATTCCAAAAGGTGACGCGCGGCGGTCAATATCTCTATCAAGTCAAGTTGAAAGACGGCACCGATTTGGTGCTTGACGTCAACCAATTGGTTGAAAAGGGCTATGCCACCGCCAAGAATTCCTCTTTGGATGAGTTGTGGGAAGCCGACGCCGAGAAATACGAATATGTCTCCGCGGACGAAATCGCCAAGTTGGGCGTTACGTCCATTGAGCGCCGAGCGGTGTTATATCGCAAGTTCTATTGTATTTCCTATCGCTCCGGCACCACAAGGACGGGGAGTGGGGGTGATTTATTCCGCGAAGGCATCGTCAAGAAAAAAGTCGTCCCCGTAGCTGCCGTTGCGTCTTCGGACGCCCCGTGGCCCGAGCATGGCATACAATACGACGCCGAAGCCATGGGACGGCGCAAAGTCACCAAGGTGGAGCGCGTTATGGATGGCGGCGATCACAAATATCGCATCACTATGACCAACGCGGACGGCACCATCGAACGCGTCGTAGACGCCAAATTTATGAAAATGATGGGCTATATTAAATAGCAAGAGAGGAGTTCTATGAAGATAGAGAGTTTTACTTTTTACAAACCGTTGCATAACGAAGACGCCGAACCTTTCTTTTATAAAGACGAGGACTCGGGATTGTTGGTGGTGGCAGACGGCTTGGGCGGTTCGGGTAGTACCGTGCACCGATTGGCTGCCGAGCGTTACAAGACGATTGACGCCGACCTGCGGGCGGCATTCCTACCCGAGTTGGCCGAATGGGATGCACCAAAGAAGGGAGAATCGGAGCAAGACGCTGAAATACCCACTTGGCTTGAACAGTACAAAAAGTGGGTGGACAAGATGCTTGAACCCATGATTGACGATGATCCCGACACGTCCGCCTTATGGGCGTCGCGCATTGTTATCGCTCGTTATGTGTATTACGTATTGTCTCACGATAATAAGCGTATGGTGGATCCAAACACGATTGAAGAGGTCGAGAAATTTATTAACGATGGTTTATGCGAGACCAAGCGCACTTTCGATTTGCGTGCCGGCACGATTACCTGTCAAATGGTATTGCCCACGACGTTGGTGTCTTTGCAGTATTATTGGTCGGAGGGTGATGACCTCGTCAAATATAATGTTTTATGGGCGGGGGATTCGCGTGCTTACGCATTGATGCCCGATAAAGGCTTGCGCCAGTTGTCCAAAGATCACGAAGATTCGTCCGGCGCCATCAATAAACTGTTCGGATTCAAGGCCAATGACGATGAACCACACCTACCGCAAAGTAGCATAACCATTGGTAAGTTCGATTCGCCGTGTGCGTTTTTTGTATGTAGCGACGGCTTGTTCGATCCTTTCTCGCCTATAGACAACTTGGGTGTGGAAAAGGCATTTCTCCAGGCGCTCGAAACCGCGACTACGTTCGACGAGTATCGGGACAACTTATACAAGTTCTACGAACCCATCGAGCAGGACGACCGTTCAATCGCGTTCGTTGCGTTGGGCTTTGCGTCTTTCGAGGCCTTCAAGCAGGCGTTTATTTCGCGCAAGGATGAAGTGTTCGAATTGTACGACAAATACCAACGCTACAAGAATTATTTCCCCGTCGTCATTGGTGGAGAGGAAGATCCGACTGTCGTCATACGCAATCGTGCCAATTTGCGTAAGGCGGAGATTCTGCAGATGGTAGCCGAAGCCACCATTGCCGACATCAATGACAAAGGTAACGATCCCATCGTGTCCGAAGAATTGCGTCAGTTGTATCGCCAATCCTGCGAAGAGGGCAAGAAAAAGGCTGTCAAACGTAAGGAGAAAGAGGTCGTAGCAAACATTAAAAACGCGGTGAAACGGGATGAACCCATCTTCGATTCGATGCCCGATGTGTCGGCTTGGCAGGGCGTTGTCGTCGCTCGGAATGCTTGGGAGGCGGCCAAAAGCGAGGCGCATAATGCCACCGAAGCAGCGAAAGAGGCAAAACGTAACTTGGAGAAAGCGACTACTAAGTTGAATACGGAGATTGAGGACTTAATCAAAGTTGAGGAAAAGAAGAAGGAAGCGTTGAAACGGCAGAAGGAAGAGTGTGAGGCACATCAAAAGGCGTACGAAAGAGTCTTGGCTGTTTTGAAAACACAAGAGTTGCACAAGGCCGAAAGTGCTTGGACGGGCCGCGAGGATGTGAAAAACCGCACGGAGCAATTCACTCCGCTCAAGGAGCTTATCAAGCAATACGAAAAACGCGCCAAGTATTATTGCGATAATGTCAAATCTCTCGAAAAATCCATCACGTCGGAGGAAAAAGTTTCCAAACTGCGTGGTTTGCAATCCTGCCTGACCAATTACGATGAGCCGGTTAAGACGAATTATGCCGAGGTTCAAGACGGTGTTTGCCAAGTCAACGAATTACGTTCGAAAAAGGGTATTGCCGACAAAAAAGCGCTCGAAGCGAGTAACGATGTGCAGAGCAAAAAAGCTGCCTTCGATGCCGTCGTTGAAGGGCTGTCCGACGAAGCCGTATTGGCTATTGTTCGTCAACCTACACGTTATCTTACACCTGCTTATGTGCAAGAGTGGAATCTTCCCGTTTGCGTGAGCGATGTGTCCGCTAGCATAGAGGAATTCATTGAAGTGTTGAACAGTTACTATGCCGACGATGCAAAGTATGTCGGGCTTATAGATGCTTTTATTGCCCTTTCGGCGCCGAGTATGGTTGATAAATGGTTTAATCCTTCCAAATTACGCATTTGTCGCAGCTTTGCCTCCATCGACAAGGCAGAAGTACGAGCGGTATGGAGCAAAGTGCAGCAATTGCTTGAAGACTATGATGAGTATTTGACGAACACGATGTGTATTTGATTTGGCTTATTGGCAAAAGTTGGGGCGCAGAAAGTTCTAACTAATCACACACCATTTGCATCCCCTTGGCCTTGTGCCGAGGGGATTTTTTGTCAATAGATATAAATATTGCTTCGTCCGACAAAAAAAACCGCCTTGCGGCGGGTAAACTATGCTTTCGGTTGAGTTCTATTCGTAGGATACGGTCGACGTACCCGAAACGTCCAAATCGGTCGATTGATTGTGGAATTTGTGACTCCAATCGACGTTGGCCTCGGTGGTGGTCGAGTCGCAACGCACGACGATGATCGTCGTATAGGCGGCGGGCAGGGTAAACGTGGCGGTATAGGAGCTGCTGAGGCTCGTGGTGGGCTTCACCCAAGTGTCGTGCGTGCTGCCGTCGTCGTAGTACGCGTAGATGAAGATGAGCGCGCCGTCCGAGGTGTACCAGGACGGAATACCCGTCACGGTGTAGTCGTAACTGTCCGCCGTCACGGTGATGCCCGTGCCGATGACGTAACTGATGTCGTACGTGCCCGACTTGGTGAGTACGATATTGTTGTCGCCGTCTTTCGTATAGGGCGGCGTACAAGCGGCCACGGTGTCGTTCCAACTGTCTTGGGTGGCGTTGTACACTTTGAATTTGTTGCCGCCCACGATGGATTTGTCGTTGTAGGTGTACGTCCCCGCCGAATAGGTCATCGTGTTGGCGTTGGCCGCCGTCCAATCTCCGCCGAGGCCCAATACGTGGCAGACGTCGGGGGAGGGCAGAGCGGCCGAAATATTCACCACGACGGGCGTGGCGTTCACCGAATATACGGCAAAAGCACTGCCTACTGCGGTCAGCGCCAGTATCAATGCAATCACTATGGTTATGCTTTTTGCCAATGCCTTATTCAACGTCGTTCCTTCTTTTCGTTGTCGTATTTCGTTTTATGTCGGCTATGCCGTTTTTAACGCCTTATCACGACGGGACCATATCCATGTCACGCGCGTCATTCCGAGTTTATCGAGGAATCCCCTCGGTAGAGGCACTCCCATCTATCTCACCACCATCGGCGGTTATATCCAACCATATCCCAAACGCTTGCATTTGGATTTCTCCCGCTCGTGGTTCGAGCGGATTTCACCCGCGTGAAGCGGTCCTTCGGCTACGTCGCATTGACGACTTCGCTCAGGATGGCACTATGCGCCAATTTCTCCCGAGGCTATGCCTCGGATTTCTCCTCTTCCGGTAGGTCTTCCGGTTCCAACACCTTCTCCTTGTCCTTGATGGCGTCGTACACCAGCCACGCCGCTATTGCGATACCCAGGGCCAACGCTATGGCGGCTATGCCCCAGCCGCTTTGGATAAAGGTGACGAAAGTGCCTGCTTTCGGGCCCCAGTTGGCCACCATAATGCCCTTGAACTCCTCGCGCGTGCGGTCGCCGTCCGTATTGTTGTTGGCGTCGCCCTGCGTCACGTAGAAGGTCCTGCCCGAGCCGTCCGTGTAGATACCCACGATACGGTGGATAATAATCACGTTGTCTTGGGGGAAGGTGACGATATCGAGGTCTTTCAGTTCGTCCGAGGGCTTGAGATTGCGCACGATCACCAGCTCGCCTCTTGCGAACTGCGTATCGCCCAATGCCTCTATGTCTTCCTTGCGGAAATTGTCGGGGTGTACGGCGTACATGGAATTGCTGGCCACCACGTAGGCGTTGTAGCCCGCGAAGCCGAAGCCGCCGCCCGTTCCTTTGAAGCGACCGACCACGCCGATGATACCAAAAAGGATAATCGCCAATATCACCACGTAAAAAACGATATTGCCGATTATCTTCAGGATTCGTACGGTCGTATTCGGTTTGTTGAAATACTCTTTTGCTTGCATCTTGTCCTACATTTCCAACCTTATGCGAGGGCGGTCCCCAAAGGGGACACCGCACGGCGTTTACCGTGCGGTGCTTTGGTTTAGGTTAGGTGTGCTTAGGATCCTGCTACGGCTACCCAAATTTGACCGCTCGTATTCACGTAGATGTCATAGGTGCCGTTGGCGTCGATTTGCACGTTGCCGTCGCCGTCGATACCGGAAACGCCGGTGACGGTATTATTGCTTTCTTGACCGCTGTACCAAGTGGCGCTGGTCTCATAGCCCTTGACGACTTTGATGCTGTCGCCCGCTTGCAAGGTGACGGAGGCTTTCTTGGCTTGGTTGCCTTCACCCGGCGTGTCGTTCATCAACACGCTGGTGGCGCAGGGATACCAAGCGGTGACGCCGTTGACGGTGCCGACTACGTAGTACGCGTTGTCGTCATAGGTGAACACGCTGCCCGCGACTTTGGCCCAGGTCAAGGTCAAGGTGCCGGTCGTCTCGGCTGCGCTCGCGAAGTCGGCGATATCCGCGGCCTTCAGAGCGACGGTGATACGCACGGCCACGGGAGTGGCGGAGAGGGCGATGTCATAGCCCGCGCCGGTGGCGGAGGCGGTGATGTCGGTGGACAGGCTGCCGCCCACAGCGGTCAGCAGGTTGACGGTTACGTCAACGTGAGAGGCCAAGGTGCCCGTCAAAGCGGCGGTGAAGAGACCGTGCACACCGTCGGCCAACGCACCGTTGGTGATAGCGAGTACGACGTCCACGGTTTGCGTGGTGAGGTCGGGCGAGAAGGCGTCGTCGAAGTCGACGTCGGCCAATACGGCGCTGTTGTCGGCGTTCTTGAATTGCATATTGACCACTTGATAGCCCGCGCTGATGCTGACTACCTTGTTGGTAGCGTTCACGCTGTACAAAGCGAAGCAGCTACCTGCCACGGCGGCGACCAATACGATTGCGATAAGGGAAACTAATAATTTCTTCTTCATATCGGTTACCTCCTATTATGCCTTGACGAAGCTCAAGGTCATGGTACCACCGCAAGCGGTGCAATCTGCTTCGGTCAACGCAGAGGGCACGCTGATTTTGGCGTAGTAGGTGGTGGTGGTGTCGATGCCGGTCACGGAGATGCTGCCTGCACCGGTTTGGGTTTTGCCCGCCACGGCCGAAGTGCAAGCGGCGTCGGTGAACAACGCGACGGTCACGTCGTCGAGGTCTTGCTCACCCACGTTGGCCAAAGTGATGGTCAAAGTGCCGGTGTCGGTGACGCTCGTCGATTTGGTCACGTCGCATTGAATGGTGTACACCACGGGCGTACCGGGGTTGACAGTGATAGCCGTCTCGGAGCAGCTATCCAAGCTCAACTTCAAATAGGAGTCGGCGGTAAGAGTGCCCGTGATGGGGGTTGCGCTATTGTAACTGACGGCCAGAGCGGTGCCCGCGATGGCTACGCACAGTACAACGGCTACGATAAGTAATATCTTCTTCATTCAAAATCCTCCTTATAATTTGTACCCGCCCTCGCATGGTTGGGTAACTTACTCATATTATACTACGCGCGTGCGACGATTGCAATAGTCAATTTTTTGTTTTTTCGCCAAACAGTTCATTCGCCGAACAATGTGCGCGAATACCCCTGCAAAAACGGGGGGTTTTCGCTACCAAACGCCGAAAAGCATTAATATTTTTTTATCAAAAGCGGCGCACTTTTCGGGCGTGCGGCGCGTGTTCGTTCCCGTTGTGTTTTCTCTTGCCGTCCAACGCGGGGTACCGTCCCGTTCGATTCGTGCCTTAGGTTTTTTCGCCCCGTCGCGGGCGTTTTGCCCTACTTGTCGGCGTTAGGCTTGCGTGTATCGTTTTTCTTCGCGGTTTCGCGGGCGTTCTCTCGGCGCACGCGGGCGTTCTCTCGGCGCACGCGGCGTTCGACCGTCGCTCGTCGCGCGCCCGTTTGCCTATGGCAAACTCACGCGCCCGCCTTATGCGTAATTTAGTAATTTTGTATATTGACAAGGCTATTTGTAGGTGTTACAATGATAATGCGGTATTTTTCGCTCTTTTTCGTTTGTGTGTGCCACCGTACACCGAGCGGACGTGGCCCGAATTGCCCAAGGCGCTACGCGCGTGAGTGCGAGCGCCGTGCGCGTCAATATGCGCGCTACGAGGAGTTGTGTATGAAAAGATTGCTTGTGCTTGCTTTGATTTGCGTGTTTTTCATGGGCGCGTGCTGTTTGACCGCTTGCGGCAACAAGTCGTTTACCGTTCGGTTCGATCCCAATTACGAAGGGGCCGAGGTCGTCGAGGTGGTCGTTGCCAAGGACGATTTGGGCAAGGTGCCCGTCCTCACCCGCGAGGGCTACTATTTCGACGGCTGGTTTACGGACAAGGAATGCACGTCCCCGGCAGGCATTTCCGCCGGCGGCACGGTCATCGGCACCAACAACACCTACTACGCCAAGTGGTCGCCCAACCAACCCGACGCGGGTGGTCAATCTTCGACGGGCAACGATGCGGGCGACAATAATCAAACCCCCAACGAAAACGATAACGGAAATAGCGGCGATAGCGGCGATAACGGCGGCTCGGGCACCACGCCCGTCAACCCCGATCAAGGCCAGGGTGAACAAGAGCAGGGCGGCACCGAGGAGCCTTCGGTGACCTTGACGTCCATCTCCGCCACCTATGCGGGCGCGGTCAAGCGCGGCGCGGCCTTAGATAAGGCCGCCGTCACTGTCACGGCCACCTATTCGGACGGTAGCGAGAAAGTCGTCACCGCCTACGCGTTGTCGCAGGACTACGCCGCGATGAACGACGAGCATTCGGTCACGGTCCGCTACCAAGAGGGCGCGGTAGCCAAGGAATGCACGATGACCTACGAGATCGTCGCGGACGCGTACGCCCCCGCCGAGGACGGCAACGTCTATTTCACCAACATCAAAGGTTGGGACGCCGTCTACGCCTACGCCTGGTCGGGCGACGGCGAGAGCGCAACGAGCAATGCCGCGTGGCCGGGCGAAGCGTGCGCGTTCGTCGCCACCAACGAGTTCGCGCAGGCCGTTTACGCCTACGATTTGACGGGCAAATCTTTCGAGAAGATCATCTTCAACAACAGAGGTCAAGGAGAACAAACGGTGGATATCACGCTGACCGCAGACGTCAACGGTTACTATCCCACCGACAAGCAGGGAGATAAATACGACGTGAGCCCCTATCAAGACAAATACGTGGGCGCCGCGCTCGGCACCGTCACCGCGCACGAATTTACGGGTGTGGGCACTTGGGCCAAGGACGGCGTCAAGAAAGTGCATATCTACACCCCCGCAGGGTACGACGCCGCCGACACCACCAAGCAATACAAGGTGCTGTATATGTTCGACGGGCAAAACCTCTTCGACCGCTACGACGTGGAGGGTGGTAGCGCCACCCGTTGGGGCGTCAACACGGCTTTGGCCGTGGCGGGCGTGGATTGTATCGTGGTCGGCGTGGACAACGGCGAGGATACGGACGGCCTCAATATGCATTGGCGCGACAAGCAGTTGACGATGGCCGAGGATAGTTTCGGCTCCTTGTCCTCGTTGACGCGGGCGGGCGGCAACGACGAGACCGCCTACTACCAAAATGGTACGCTGGATTTGTTGGGCGATTTCATTCGCAATACGCTCATTCCCTATATCAATGCGAATTACAACGTCTATACGGGGCGCGAGGACACCCTCATCGCGGGCAGCAGTTCGGGCGGCCTGGCGGCCTTCTATTTGGGGTTGCGCGATAGCGACCTCTATTCGGTCGTGGGTGCGTTCTCTCCCGCCACCGCGTTGTTCGACCTCACCACGTGGCAGGCGTTCCTCGCCCGCGACGAGCAGGTGGCGGCGCGCGCCTATCCGCAGGCAATGTTCGTCTACTGCGGCCATGGCGAAGGCTCGGACGACTTGGAAAACGCGCTCTACGACTATGGCGAGACGGCGGGCGCCGTCAAGTTGGAAGCCTTGCTCCGTGCGGTCGGCTACGACGAGTTCGGTCGCGTCGGCACTTCGTTTACCGTGGGTGCTGTGCACAACGAGGGCGCATGGCGCGCGGCGTTTAAGACGTTCATCGACTTTGCGTTCTGACGAATGCGTAAACTAATTAAAAGTCGCGCACACGCGCGCATTTATAATTTATAAGGAGAAATGTTATGAGTAGGAAGATTTGGACTGTTTTGACCGTCGTGTTGGTCGTCGCGTTGATCGCGGCTACCTTCGTCGGCTGTAAAGACAAGAACAATGGCAATGACAAAACCAACGTCGCCGACTACACCGTGACTCTTGACTACAACTATCAGGGCGCTACCGCCACCACCTTGACGGTGGCCGACGGCGACGCCATCAGCGAAGCGTTGTTGACCAATCCCACCCGCACGGGCTACACGTTCGGGGGGTGGTATCTGGACGCGGGGTGCCAGACGCCCCTTACCTTCGACAACGGCATGAGCCTTGTCGAAGTCACCAACGATATCACGCTCTACGCGAAGTGGGTGCAGGAGATATCCTTGGCGGCCATTTCGGCTGAATACGTGGGCGCCGCCAAATCCGTGGGCGACGCCATCACGGCCGCCGATTTTCGTGTGACCGCCACCTACACCGACGGCACCACCAAGGTGGTGACGGGCGTGCGTTTGGGCATTGAGACCGTGGAGAAAGTGGGTGCCAACGTCATCACCCTCACCTACGTGGAGAATGGCGTCACCAAGACGGCCACCGCCACCGTAGAGGGCAAGGCCCAATCCGGCGAGCCCACCGAGCCCACCTTGGTCGGCATCACCGCCGAGTACCGAGGCGCCGATCTCGAGGTAGGTACGGACGTCGCCAAGGCGGACGTCGTCGTCACCGCTTCCTATTCGGACCGGACGACCAAAGCCGTCACCGATTTCACCATCGGCACCTACGACAAGACCACCGCGGGCACCAAAACCGTCACAGTCACCTACGAGGGCAAGACGGCCACCTTCCAAGTGACCTACGTCGCGCAAGAAACGCCCGGAGAGCCCACGATGGTGTCCGTCTCTTTCGCCTACAACGGTGGCCAAATCACCGTAGGTGACGACGTCGACGTTTCTATGATTACGGCCACCGCAACCTATTCGGACGGCACGACCAAAATTGTCGTCGTCGACACCCAATATACCTTGGGCGCCTACGACAAAACGACCGCCGGCACTAAGACTATCGACGTCTATCTCAGCACCGAGAAAATGGGCACCCTTCAGGTGACCTACGTCGCGCAAGAAACGCCCGGCGAGCCCACCTTAGTCGGCATTGCGGCCGAGTATAAGGGCGCCGATCTCGAGGTGGGCACGGAGGTCGCCAAATCGGACGTCACCGTCACCGCTTCCTATTCGGACGAATCGACCAAAGCCGTCACCGATTTTACCTTGGGCACCTACGACAAGACCACCGCGGGCACTAAGACCATCACCGTCACCTACGAGGGCAAGACCGACGCTATCGAGGTCACCTTCGTCGAGCCTTCCGTCCAAACCCGCGTCCCCGTGTACTTCTACAACGGCAACGGGTGGGACACCGTCAACGCCTACGGCTTTGACCTCGCGGGAGGCAAACATTTGGGCAAATGGGGCGGTGCCGGCATGACCAACGAAGAGGACGGTTGGTTCTCCGTTCTCGCGCCCGCGGGTACCTATTATATCATCTTCAACAACGGCGCGGCGCAGAGCCGCATCTACGCCTTCGAGGGCGAGACCGCTTACTATGCGGGCGGCGTCGCTTACGCCAGCAAAGAAGCCTTCGACAATAGCCGCGTTACCTACGTCACCGAGGTGGGCGTCACCGCCTACGATATGGCGTTGGAAGAGGGACAATACGTCGCCAAGGGCGTTGAGATCGACGAGGATAGAGCGACCGACGTCCGCGTGTTCGTCAACGACAGCACCGTGCAATGCGCGGGTTACGAAAGCAAGGCGGGCATTTACAATATCTATCTCAAATACGAGAATGAGCAATGGACGGCGTGGTTCGTCGACGTGACCGAGACTCCCGCGTGGGAGGCCAGCGCCGAGAAGCGCACCGTCTACTTCACCAACAACCAAAACGACGAGGCCGTGTACGCCTACGTTTGGGTGGGCGAGGGCGACGACAAGCACGAACTCACCACCTGGAACGACAGAGAAGCGGCCAAATACGAGTACACCAACGACTATTCGCAAAAGGTGTACAGTTACAGCTTCTCTGTGTCCTACACCAACGTCGTCTTCACCTTCGGTGAAGAACAGACAGTTGACATCGACCTTACCTCGCTTGCCGAGGGCAAAGACGCCTACTATCCCGAAGAGAAACAAGAGGGCAAGTGGACCGTGGCGCAATGGACGCACGACGCCGTTGTCAAAGAACTGGTTTCCATTACCGCCACCTATACGGGCGGCAACGTGACCGTAGGTAGCGAGGTCGCTTTGTCCGACGTGACCGTCCAAGGTCACTACCTCGTCAACGGCGAGTCCGTAGAGGAGGCCATCGGCGCGGGCTTCGTCTTCGACGCCTATGATAACAGCACGGCGGGCGAGGTCGTCGTCACCGTGCGTTACGAGCAACTCACCGACACCATCACCGTGACCTTCGTCGAGGAAGAGGAAGAATGGACGCCGAGCGAAGAGAAGCGCACCGTCTATTTCACCAACAACAAAGGTTGGGGCGCGTTGAAAGCCTATATTTACAACGGCGCGGCCAACAAGGAATTGTCCGCTTGGCCGGGCGAGGATATGGAATACGTCACCGAGAACGAGATGGGCGAGACCGTTTATAGCGTCACCTTCTCGGTGTCCTACGATACCATCGTCTTCAATAGTGGCGACGTGCAGACCGTTGACGTCGCTTTGTCCGATCTCGAGGGCGACAACAACGCCTACTATATCGCGGGCGACAGCGCGGGCGAGAGCGGCTGGGCCGTCGGTCAATGGAAATACGTAGCGCCCACACCCAAGACCTTGGTCTCCATCGCCGCCGAATACACGGGCAGCGATGTGACCGTGGGCAAGAGCGTCTCCAAAGATGATATCACGGTTACGGCCACCTATTCGGACGAATCGACCGCCGCCGTGACCGACTTCGCCATCGGCGAGTACGATAACACTGCGGCCGGCAACGTCATCATCACCATTACCTACCAAGAGAAGACCGACACCATCACCGTGACCTTCGTCGAGGAAGAGGAAGAATGGACGGCCAGTGAAACCACGCGCACCATCTACTTCACCAAACCCAACGATTGGGCCAAAGCGTGCGCCTACGTTTGGGCGGTGGACGGCAAGGGCGAAACCCATGCCGAAGCCGCTTGGGGCACCAAGCAAATGACCTACGTCGAGGATAATCAATACGGCGAGAAGATTTACAGCTATACCTTCTCGGTGTCCTACACCCGTATCATTTTCCTCAACGGCAACGAGGGCAACGCCAACCAAACCGTGAATATCGACCTCACCGAGATAGGCGAGGGCAACGACCAATACTACCTCACCGCGCAAGTGGCCGAAGAGGGCGCGGACCAAGGCAAGTGGCTGGCCGCCGACACCAAATACGTGGCCTACGTTCCCAAGACTTTGGACCATATCACCGCGGTTTACGGCGGCGAGGATATCGAGGTAGACGGCGAGATCGCCTTGTCGGACGTCACCGTCACGGCGTTCTATTCGGACGAAACGTCCGAAGTGGTCACCGAGGATATCACCCTTGACTACGACTCGTCCGAAGTGGCGGAGAACGTCACCGTCACCGTGACCTACGGTGGCAAGACGACCACCTTCAAGATCAACGTGGTAGCCGCCACGCCCGAATGGACGGCCAGCGAAACCACGCGCACCGTCTACTTCACCAACAACAAAGGTTGGGGCGCGTTGAAAGCCTATATTTACAACGGCGCGGCCAACAAGGAATTGTCCGCTTGGCCGGGCGAGGATATGGAATACGTCACCGAGAACGAGATGGGCGAGACCGTTTACAGCGTCACCTTCTCGG
>JAFPXC010000017.1 GCA_017394805.1 Clostridia bacterium
CTTCCACCGAAACCATACGAATCATTATCCGCATAAAAGGTCGATGACAGCGAGCGAAGCCGTTATGCACGAAGTATATATAAGGCGAGCGAAGATGTCTGAAGCTCCACGCACGACGCGCCGCATCGTGCAATTTTGTGTGACTTCGTTTGCGAGGTCGCACAAAATAGAAAAGGACACCGTATTTTGGGTGTCCTTTTCTGTGGAGCTGATGACCAGATTTGAACTGGTGACCCCGTCCTTACCAAGGACGTGCTCTACCGACTGAGCCACATCAGCATATTAAGTTTTAATTGATGTGGCGGGGTCACCTGCTAGCAAAACGAAGTGAAGCGTCACTACATTTTACCGTCCTTACCAAGGACGTGCTCTACCGACTGAGCCACATCAGCGAATGCTAATTGTGCGGTATAACCGCTCAAATGCTTTATTATTATAGGAAATGTTGTGCGAAATGTCAACTGTTATTTGCAATTTTTGCAAAATTCATTTTTGGGTGCATAGGGCTTGCAAAATCGCCGTGAAGTCGAGGCGCCGAAGTTTGGCCTCTCTATTGAATCGGGCGTGGAAACGTGGTATAGTATAGGGGTAGTCGGCAGAAAGGACGGGGCACGAACGCGATGTACCCCTACGGGTGCGATATATCGGCTATGCCCCCGTGAAAGCCGCCGTGCGCGAAATAAAACCCGCGGCGGGTTGCGGTCGCCCCTCGGGGCAGGGAGAACGGTATGGAAAAAGAAAAGGCGGAGAAAAGGGAAATCGGCAAGGCAAGAAAAATCGTCGGCTTCGTGGCGCTCGGGCTGGTGGCGGCGTTTTTCGTATATTGCGCGGTGGTGATGATCGTGCGCGTAGCGGGGGCGACGGACGCCAAGCGGTGGAGCGCCGTGCCGCGCTTCATGGCCGAATTCGGCGTGTCGTGCCTATTGGCGCTGCCGTGTTTGGACGTCGCCTTGGGCATTTTCTCTTGGCGGAAGAACAAAGCGGCGCGAGCGGCGGGCATCGTCTTGCGCGTAGCGGTGTGCTGCGTATGTTTGGCGTTCGTCGGCATGGTGCTGGCGGTGGGTATCACGGGTACCATCACGGACGAGGAGCCCGTGGAAACCGTGTGCGTGCTGGGGCTGGCGGTCAACGGCGACGAAATCGAGAAAGACCTCGAGCACAGGCTGGACCGAGCGCTCGAATATAAGGCCCAACACCCCGACGTGACCGTCATCGTGACGGGCGGCAACAGCGAAGACGCCGACAAGACGGAGGCGGCGTATATGCGGCGGTATCTCCTGTCGCACGGATTTGACACCACGAGGGGTGCGCTCGTCGAAGAGGCGCAGGCCAAGACGACTGTGCAAAACTTCCAGTACGTGGCCGAATTGGTGGACAAAGACAAGCCCTTGGCCGTGGTGACGAGCAATACCCATATCTTCCGCGCGACCGCGATCGCCCAAAAACAAGGATACGCGAAAATCGTGCGCGTGCCCGCGAAGTCCGAGCCCGCGACGTATTTGGAGAATTTGACTTGGGACACGATATGCGCGATAATGATGTAGCCCCTACGCGCCGCGGGCGCGGGCGCGCTCGGGAATACCCGTCGTTAGACTGAATCGTACGCGACCACATAAAACGCGGCGACAACCGCGAAGAGGCGCGAAAGCGCACATTTGACAAAACAAAACGGCGACGAGAATGCTATCTCGCCGCCGTTTTGCGTGTTTATACGCTATCGCAAATCCAACAAATCCAACACGTCTGCAAAGGTGTCCAATACGAGGGTGGGCTTGATGGGGCTGTCGGCGAGCATAGCGGGCGTGGTCTCGCCCGTCATGACCAAAATCCCTGCGAAGCCGTTGTCCACGCCGAAGCGGATGTCGGTATATAGGCGGTCGCCGACCATGGCGATCTCCTCGGGCCGTAGACCGAATTTCTCGCCCACGGCCTCGGCCATGGGGGCGTAGGGCTTGCCGATGATGACGTCGGGCAGGCGGTCGATGGTTTTCTCGATCATGGCGATAAAACCGCCCATATCGGGCATATTGCATTCCGGCGCCGGGCAGAAGTTGTCGGGATGGGTGGCCACGTAGTAGGCGCCCGCGTTGATATAGCGGCAGGCGGCGTACAGGCGGTCGTAGGTGAGGGTGGTATCGAACGCCACGACCACCACGTCGGGATAGTCCTCGCGCTCGGTGGGATAGCCCTCTATGACGTTGACGCCCGCGCGACGCATCTCCTCGCGGACGCGAGGGGTGGCCAGCGCGAAGACCTTGGCGCCCTTGCGGTGCTTGTTGAGATAGCCGCAGGTGGCCAACGCGGAGGTGTAGACTTCGTCCATAGACGCCTCGAAATCGTAGCGGCGCAGGTGCTCGACGTACTGGTCTTGGCTACGGGAGGAGTTGTTGGTGAGAAAGCAAATGCGCCTGCCGTTGCGGCGCAGGGTTTCCAACGCCTCGAACGCGCCGGGGATCTTTTGGGGACCGATATAGACGGTGCCGTCCATATCCATCAGAAAAAGTTTGATTTTTTTGAGTTCTTCTTTGGTCATATAGGGTACCTCTTTGGATGATTTCAGTTGAACAAGTCGAATCCGCCTCTCAAGTAAAGGTGCTTAAAAGGGGTATACGTGGGGGAGGTTTCGGCGACGACGGGCATTAGATACGTCAAATCCGAGGGGGACAGATCCTCAAAAAAGCCGTACCCCGCGCTGCCGACCAATCTGCGCCAGCACTTGGCCGCTTGGCGAGCGACGTCCGCCGACGAGCGAACGTCCGCGAGGTAGTCGCGCCACGCCCAATCCAGTCGGCGACGCTCGGCGCGGTCGGGCGAGGGGGCGGGTCGAATATTCCAGCCCAGTCCCTTTGCCGCTTCGGCTACCGCCGTGCGGTCGGGCGGTAGCAGCAGGTCGGGCGCGTCCGCACACTCGGTGAGGGCGGCGAGATAGGCGTACGCCGCGGCGAAGATATATCTATTATACGACATATTGCTTTTTTTGTACACACAAATTGCCTTGGCGTACAACATTATTTCGCGGTCCGAACATACGGGCGCGACCGCGCATATGGTCGACCACAATTTCGGGGCGACCGCGGGATTGTATTCGCCCACCGAAAGGAGGGCGGTTTGGACGGTGGCAAGGAGTGGCGAAAGGCGCTCGTTGTCGGCCTCGCGTAGAAACAGGCGGTTGGTGTAGACGGATATTTGCAGCGAAACGTAGTAGGCGAAAAGGTGCTGATAGATCTGTTGCACGCCGTCGCGCGTGGGGACGAGCAGTCCTTCGGTCGCCAGTACGGTTTGGCGGGATACGGGAAGAAACGCAGGCGCGCGGTCTACCGTCCACAAGGTGTAGTCGGCAAGGGCGTTGACGCCGTCGTAGGAGAGGGGCACGCACCACAGGGGCAGATCGTGCAAGGACGCGATGAGTTTGGCCGCTTCCAGCACGGCGAAGTCGCCCACGCCCACGACGAGGCGGGTGCCGTCGGGCGGGGTGCGGACGGAGAGCCCCGCGTAATCGTCGTAACGGCCGCCGTCCACGACCGTATCGCACACGTTGAAGCCTTTGGTGGCGAGGTAGTTGCCCACGCCGCCGTCTTCGCGGCCGCGCACGAGATATACCGTACCGCCCGCGCGTATAGAGGGAAATTGCGAAAAATCCTTGCAAAATAAAACGTCCATACCGCCATTATACCTTGCCACTGCGGGGGAATCGTGGCGAATGGACGCGAATGGCGGCTAACTGCGTCAAATGGCCGCCAAGGTGAGCAAGAGGCTGTAGACGTAGTGGGATAGCGAAGTGAGGTAGGGGAGTTGACGGGATAGGGATTTGCCGTCGCGCTCAAGGTAGAGTTCGCGGCACACGGCGGCGCAAGACGTGAGCGCCTGACGAATTAGGTCGCCGTAATTGCGCACGGCGGGCGGATCGCAGGCGAAGTCTGAGCGGCCGCCGTCCAACGCGGATATCTGGGCCTGCATACGCCCCAAAGCGCCCAAGGCCTGTTCGGCCAGGTCCGCGACGGCGCCGTCCCGCGCGCGCCGCAAGGGCAGTACGAGGGCGTTGAGCCGAGCGAGGTAGCGGCACAGCGGTTCCCATTCGGCAGGCTCGCATTCGGGCAGGGGGATGGGCTTGACCGCACCGTATTCTCGCGCCATGGCGGCGAGTTGTTCGGGAGTGGGGAGAAGGTCTTTCACGAGGGTAGTATATGCACGTTAGGAAGAAGTTATGATATACTGCCCATTCCCGCGATTGCGGTCGGGCGGGAAGGCCCTCTCGACCGCCGAAAGAGCGCGTTACAGCCCGCGCACGGCGGCTTTTTGCACGTAGGGGCGGGCGACTTCGCACATTTGGCGCACGGTGGCTTCGTCGAGCCCTTCGAGCCCCGCGGTGAGGTTGCCGCCCTTGTCCTCAAAGCATTGTATATAGTATTGCTTGGCGCCCGCTATTCTTTGGGCGATGGCACGAATACCCTCCACCGTATGGTACCCATTGAGTACCGTGGTGCGGAATTCGTAGTCGCATTTGCCCGCCATAAGCAAAGAGATGGAGCGGTCGATGAGGGCTTGGTCCACCTTGACGCCCGCCGTGCGGTCGTAATTCTCGAGGTCGTTTTTGACGTCCATCGCCACGTAGTCGAGCATTCCCGCCGAAAGTAGCCCCTCCAGCATATCGGGGTTGGTGCCGTTGGTGTCCAATTTGACGCGGTAGCCCAGATGGCGTACCTCGTGGACAAAGAGGGGCAGGTCGCGGTGCAGGGTGGGTTCGCCCCCCGTGACGCACACGGCGTCCACCAGACCTTTGCGCGAAGCGAGGTAGGCGAAGACGTCCGCCTCTTCGAGCGCGTCAAGCCCCGCCACGCCCGTCACCAAGGCCGCGTTGTGGCAAAAAGGACAGCGAAAATTGCAGCCCCCCGTGAAAACCGTGCACGCGACGTAGCCGTCGTAGTCCACCAGCGAGTATTTTTCCATTCCGTACAGTTTCATAGTTACCTCTTGCAAATGCGTTGCGGATATAGTACAATTATACATATACGCGGGGCGTTTGGCAAGCCCCCGCGAAAGGAGTGCTATGCAAGATTTACCGACGTTTGCTGTGCGGGCGGGGTTTACGCCCACCGAATGGGCGGAAGCGCTGGCGTGCTGGCAGGCGAGATCCCAAAAGGCCAAGGCGGGCGAAACGCTGTTCGCGGCGGGCGACGAGGTGCGTTGCATCTACGTCGTGCTGTCGGGGACGGTGCATTTGGTCGTGGACGACTATTGGGGCAATCGCTCCATTCTCAGCGTTGTGACGGCGGGGCATATCTTCGGCGCGGCGTACGCCTTTGGCGACGTGGACCGCTATCCTATGTCGGCGGTGGCGGTGGGCGACGTGACGGTAGCGGCGATACCGCTCTCGGCGTATTTCGCCGCGGCGGACGGCAGGCCCGACTTGTACGAAAAGGCGCAAAAGGGGTTTCTTGCGGCCTTGGCCAATCGTTCGGTGGGGCTTATCCATACCATCGAGCAGGTGAAGCAGCGTACCCTTCGGCAGAAGATATTGGCGTATCTCAGCTACCAAAGCCGTTTGGCGGGCAAAAACACCTTCGAGGTGCCCCTCTCGCGGCAGCAGATGGCGGATTATCTGGCGGCGGACAGAGCCGCTTTGTGTCGGGAGTTGTCCGCGCTCGCGGCGGAGGGCGTGCTATCCTATCGCAAGCGGTCGTTTACCCTCTATTTGCGCGATGAGTCTTGACAGCCGACGCGAAATGCAATATAATGAAAACGAACGGCGAAAGCCGTAATATAGCCAAAACAAGGAGAATGATTGTATGAAGAAATGGAGATGTACAGTTTGCGGCGAAATCGTCGAATCGGATACCCGTCCCGACCAATGCCCCCGTTGCAAGGTGCCGGGCGAAAAGTTTGTCGAGTTGGTCGAGGATGAATTGAGTTGGGCCGCCGAGCACGTGCTGGGCGTGGCCAAAGGCGTAGACAAAGAGATCGTGGACGGTTTGCGCGCCAACTTCGAGAGCGAGTGCAGCGAAGTGGGTATGTATTTGGCGATGGCCCGCGTGGCCTACCGCGAGGGATACGCCGAGATCGGCGCCTATTGGGAGAAAGCCGCGTTTGAAGAGGCCGAGCACGCCGCCAAGTTCGCCGAACTGTTGGGCGAGTGCCTGACCGACTCTACCAAGAAGAATCTCGAGATGCGCATCGCCGCCGAGAACGGCGCCACCGCCGGCAAGACCGCTTTGGCCAAACGCGCCAAGGAGTTGGGTTTGGACGCCATTCACGACACCGTGCACGAGATGGCCAGAGACGAAGCCCGCCACGGCAAGGCGTTCAAGGGCTTGCTGGACAGATATTTTAAATAATATATAGTATTATTTAATTTAAAACATTGATTTTAAAGCGGAGGTTAAAATACCTCCGTTTTTTATGTTTTATTGTCAAATTTGACAATGAAGATAAGCGAATTAGGCAGATTTTAGGGGAGATATTGTCAAATTTGACAATATTCAAGGAGTTATTAATTTGTAATTAATATAAAAAATAGATTTTCTTTTTAAAATAATTATGATATGATTATTTGGATGAAGATACAGTTCATCAAAAAGATTAAAATCTATAAGGGGAAATACTATGGAAGAAAATCTTGAAAAACAACCAGATGAAGAGAACAAGCAAGAGAATAAGAGTATACCTGTATCGGAAACAGTAGTTTTAGATAAAGATGAAAAAGTTTTATATAAGGCTCGTGTTGGAAGAAAGATTATTAGAGCTTTTGTAGGAATCACAGTATTCCTAATTGCCTTAGGATTATTACTGATAATACTAGGTGTATTTGCGATTCAAAAAGATATTCCAAATGCATGGCTTATAGCCCTATTTGGTGGTTTATTAATTATTGTTGGATGTTTTGTTCCGTTTGTGTGCAATAGTATACTAAAAAGGCAATATATTCTCACTAACAAGAAAATTATTGTTGAAACTGGCGGTAAAATTCTAAAAGGGAGACGAATATTAGGACTTGCAAATATAAAAGGTGTTATATTATCAAACAACATATTATTTTCTGCTCACGATATTTGCACATTAGACTTTTTTGCACCAAGTGTACAGTTTAAAATCTCAACGATTCTTAAAATTTTTTCTTTTTCTGGCACAAAATTTAAGTTTCAATTTATTACAAAAGAAGATGGAGAGAATATTTATAAACTAATACAAGAACAAGGATTGTTATATAAATAGTAAAATGTAGCAAGGAAGGCATGATGAGATGGCTCGCGACGAAGCCCGCCACGGCAAAGCGTTCAAGGGTTTGCTCGATAGATATTTCGGCAAATAATTCGGTGTATAATCGCGACATTTTGACGTGGTTTACATACAAAATGGCACAAAAACAGGGGCTTGAAAGAGCCCCTGTTTTAGTACGTTTCCCGCAAGGATGCGGGCGAAACGCGATTATTTCTCGAAATCTTTGACTGCGCCTTCCGTGCCGAAATACACGACGATGAAGTTGCCCGCGGTCGTCTTCTTTACGACGTAGGTCGTAGAAGTCTTTTGCGTACTGGCATAGAAACTCTCAGCCGATTTGCTTTCGGTGGACTTCGGGAAATAGACCGCCGTCATCCTTTCGTCGCCCTCGGACGCGCGGAAAGCGAGATAGGAGCCGCTGACGCTCAACGTGGTCACGTCGTTGACGTCGTAACCTTTCCCTTTCATCTTCTCCATGCCGTCTTTGTAGTTGCCGGGCACGCCGCATGCGACCAGCGCTACCACCAATACGGAGACCAGTGCCATCATTGCCAACATACCGATACCTTTTTTCATAAACATACCTCGAAATAAATATTATCGCTTCCGCGACAGTTATAATTGTAATATTTGCTATCACAAAAATCAATAGTTCTTCCAAAAAAGCCGATAATGTTTTTCGCCGGAATCAAATTAGAAATAATCTCTCGACTACGATACTCCATTCATTCCGCTCTTGTCAACGCCCGTGCCGTCGTGTATAATAAAAGGAGCGACGGTCGACGACCGTATGCCGAAGGAGAATTTGTCGTATGCTCGATCTTTCCACCAAGGATATTTTGAATCTGACCTTCACCACGCGTGAAACACCCGTTCTTGCACCGTTCGGCGGTGCGGTCGTCGTGGCCGATCCGTCGTTGCTGACGCCCGACCAAGCGCCCGACACTATGTGGCATATGTTTTTTCACACCACGTTCGGGGTGTATCATTTCCGCTCGGACGACGGCATTCGGTTCGAAAAGGTGCAAAAGGTCGCCGCCGACGCCATGCGTCCCAACGTCAACCGCGTGGGCGATCGCTACTACCTTTTCTATGAAAAGACGCGCCCGTTGCTCGCCAACGCGTTGAATCTCGTCAACTTGGCCAAGTGGCGGTCGCATTTGTGCGTGCAAAGCAGCGTCGATCTCGTGCATTGGTCGGCGCCGAAGTCGGTGGTTAGCACCGCCCACGGCTACGAAAACAGCCCTCGCGGCTCGGCCATATCCAATCCGTTTTTGCTCGAAATCGAGGGCAAATATCGGCTGTATTTTTCGTGTGGTCTCACTTTCATCAAGGACTGCGGCTTTTGCGAGCCCACCTATATCCAGTACGCCGAGAGCGATCGAGTGGACGAGGGCTACGTGGTGGCGGATAAGCCTATCATTTCGCCCGACAAGGCGTCGCCCTATCTCAACCTTTGCAGCGGGTGTCTCAAGGTATATCGACTCCGAGACGGCTACGTCGGCATTCAAAACGGCATCTACGAGCAAGACGGTGCCAGCCATTCCGCCATCTTTTTGCTTACCTCCGCCGATGGCAAGCGATTTGACTTTGCCAAGACGCTGGTCGCACCCCTTGCCTCCGACGAAAAGAGCTGGATGCATCAATTCGTCTATGCCAGTCATTTGGTGCGCTACGGCAACGTGTTGCGCCTCTACTTCAACGGGCGCAATACTGCCGATATGTTGCGGGGACGCGAGTGTATAGGTTTTGCGGAAGCCGTCGTGGAGGAGCCATGAAAAAAGTGGGCAAAAAAGCCAAGATCTTGACGTTGACAGTGGTATGCGTCGTACTGGTGGCCGCCTTGCTCGGCGGCAGTCTCTATTTGGCGTCCATGTACGGTTTGGGACCGCTCAATCGACACGACAAAGTGGCCTACGCCGAGGACCGTCCGCTATTGGCGTTTCGCGAGCCTTTCGAGGCCGATTATATTTGGATCAAAGAGAACGGCGTGGCCGTTTGGGCGGCTTTCGCAAAAGAGGTGACGCTGGATAGTGACGAAGACCTCGCGGTGTTCGATATCGCTTGCGACACCTACTATTGGCTGTGGGTCAACGGCGAAGAGATCGTGTGGGAAGGCGGGCTCAAACGGGGCGTAACGCCCACGGACGGTTTCTACGACCGCGTGGAAATCAAAAACAAGTTCAAAAAGGGCGTCAACACCGTGGCCGTTTTGGTGCGCCACCTCGGCGACGACGGTTTTTCGCACAAAGACTCGGGGCGGGGCGGATTGGTCATCGAAGGGACGATCGGCGCGCGCCCGTTCGTCACCGACGGCAGTTGGAAGGCCCGTCGATTCGCCTATCGCTACGGGGCGTTGGACTTCCTCGGCAACCTCAATTTCCGCTTGTCCGAGCGCGGCAGCCGCGTGGACGGCGAGCGTTACGTGGCGTTTTGGCGCGAGGGTGTCGCGGCGGATTGGGATAATGCCGTGGTGCTCGACAGGGACGAATGCCGTGTGGCGTTCGGCCGAAGTTACCTCAACCCCTTGCCGCCCAAGAAAGCGGGCGAAACCATCTATTTCGATTCGGACGCCTACGGCGTGCGGTTATCCAAGCGCACCAAATTCGTCTTCCTTCTGCCCGTTAACGCGCAGTTCTGCCCCTACTTTGAGTTCGAAGCGGACAAGAAAGGGCGCAAAATCACCTATTATACCGAGAACAAATCCCTCGATTACGTCAACACCTATACCGCCAAAGCGGGCGCGAACGCGTTTTTGGATTTCGCGTGGATCAACGGCGAAACCCTCTATTTGGAAGTGGACGCGGGCGTAACGCTTCGGCGCGTGGGCTATCGTCCCACGGGGTACGGCGCGGATAGAGTCGGCGAGTTCCGCTCCGAGGACGAGGCGCTCAACGCGTTGTGGCAAAAGGCGGCCAACACCCTCGAGGTGACCATGCGCGACTCCTATATGGACTGTCCCGACCGCGAGCGCGCGCAATGGATCGGCGACGCCGTGGTGGAGAGCGGTATGAGTTTCTACGCCCTGACGCCCGCGAGCGCGGCCCTGTTTCGCAAAGCCATCGTCACCACCTACGGGTGGGTGCACGCGGACGGCACGATACAGTCGGTGGTGCCCGACGGCGTCAACGCGTACGAATTGCCCGTGCAGAATCTCGCTTTTTTGGTGGGGTGCGCAGACTACGTCGCGTATTCGGGCGACACGAGCGTGGTAGATATGATTTTGTCTATGGCCGAGGAATATTTGCCGCTCTGGGAGATGCGGGGCGGTCTCGTCGTGCATCGCAAAGGCTCGTGGGATTGGGGCGATTGGGGGAGCCATATCGATATGCCCGCCCTCGAGAACGCTTGGTACTACTACGCGATGGCGCGGCTCGTCACCTTGGCGAAAGAGGGCAGCGCTTTGCGCGAATTGTGCGAGGAACGAATGGCGGCGATTGCCACGGCCTATACGGCCTTTTGGACGGACGACGGCATAGCGGGCGGCAAGCGGGCGGACGACAGAGCCAACGCCGTGGCCGTTTTGGCGGGGCTGTACCGCATGGAAGACGCGGCGGCTATCGCGCGGACGTTGTACGACGTGCGCAACGCGTCCCCTTATATGGAAAAATACGTAGAGGAAGCCTTGTGCGTGTTGGGCCGAACGGATCTCGCCCTCGCGCGGGCCAAGGAGCGCTATGCGGATATGATAGCGGACGAATGCAGTACCTTGTGGGAGTTTTGGGACAAGCGCCGAGGCACGACCAACCACGCGTGGGCGGGCGGCACGTTGACCGTATTGGCACGGTACGTGGGTGGGGTTTATCCTACCGCCGAGGGTTTTTCGTCCTTCGTGGTGGCGCCCGATACGCAGATCGGGGACTTCGAACTGTTCGTCAACCCCGTTGCGGGCGTGGAAATAGGCGTCAAGGCGCAAAAGCAAGCGGACGGACGTCGGCGGGTGGTCGTGACGTGTTCGAGCGAGGGTGGCCGACTCGTCGTGACGGGTAAGCGTTGCGTGTACAACGGCGCGGCCGTGCCGTCCGACGAGCGCGCGGCGTATGCCTTCGACCTTGCGGCAGGGGCGAACGTGCTCGTCTTCGAGGAGTAGACGGTACTCGCTCATCGAGAAAAATACTTTTTTTGACGAAATAGTCTTTTGTTATCCCTATCCGATATGGTATAATGGTCTATATGAGCGGGTGGACGGCGCGTGCGCCCGCAACGAAAATATAAAAAGAATAAAGGAGATTTCAAAATGAAAAAAGCAATCAGCATCGTACTCGTAGCGGTCGTATTGGCCGTGGTGGTCGGCAGTTTCGCCGCCTGCAACCTGTTCAAGAGTATCACCGTAGACGAAGCGAAATCCAATCTCGAAGCCGCGGGCTACTCCGTGACCGTGATGACGGGCGCCGACTACGCCAAATCCGAAGAGAATACGTACGGCATTATCGAGTCGCAGTTGGAGACCTATCTCTACGCCGTCAAGGGCGAGGACGCCATCAAGATATTCTTCTTCGACACGGTGGACCACGCCGAGAACAACGGCAACTTCATCATTGACAACACGTTGAGCTACAGCGGTCAAAGCAACAAGGTCTACTACGTCGCCACCAAACAAGCGCGCAAGGATGCGGGGCTATAATATCCGTCCGCGCAAGCCCACGCCGCAACGCGGCGCGTCGCTTTCCCAATCAATTCGCTTGGCATAGCGACCGAAAAAGCAGGGGTACGTGCCCCTGCTTTTTGGTGCAAAACCGAAAAGCGGAGAGAATATGCGGCGGGGGTTGATTTTGATAAGCCATAATGATATAATCAAGTAAACGAGCCCGCAAGAACGGGCGGCCGAACGTCGGCGGGGGAGAGCGCGTATGAAAAAAGGATTCAAAATACTGTTGGCGATAGTGATAGCCGTCGTGGTGGCTACGGCGGTCGTCGTGCCGAGCGTGCATTATACGCGATTTGCGGTGCCCAAGGAAATGAAGGCGGATCGCGTGTCGCAAGGGGTGGTTCCGACGGCGGCGCAGGTCGCGGCGGCGCCCAAATACGACAGGGTGGTGATATTCGGCGTGGACGGTGCGGGCGGCGCGCTTGCAACCGTGGACACGCCCGCGTTCGACCGCATCTTCGGCGAAGGGAGCGTGAACTGTCACGGCACGTCGCAGTACCCCACCATCAGCGCGCAGAATTGGGCGGCTATGCTCCTCGGCGTAACGGCGCAAACCCATCAAATCACCAACGACAAGGCCAACTTGTTCACGCGCAAAGTGGGCGGCGCGTTGCCCTCGGTGTTCGCTACCGTGTCGGCGGCCATGCCCCAAGCGACCTTTTTCTCGGCGGTGGATTGGTCAAATATCAATCACGGCATCATCGAGAAGGATATTGCGGGTATGACCAAGGTCAACGCCAAGACGTTGGTGAAGGATCCCGACGACGAGGAGAAGGTGGACGAAGTGGTGGCCGACAAAGCCGTCGAGCGGTTGCAAACGCACGACGATACCATCGTTTTCCTACATTTCGACGCCGTGGACCACGCGGGGCATATGCACGGCAACGCTTCGGCGGAATACGTCGAGGCCATACGATGGGTGGACGAACAGATGGGTCGTGTGTACGACGCCTATCGTGCCAAAGGATTGGTCGACACCACGTTGTTTATCTGCGTCACCGACCACGGTCACACCGAGAAAGGGGGGCACGGCAAAGAGTCCCCCTCCGAGAAAGCGGTCACGCTGGCCGTCGCGGGCGGCTTGGGCAACGTCATCAAGGGCACTTCGGGCACCTACGTCACGCATGACCTCGCGCCCATCGTGCTGTACGCGTTGGGCGTTGCGCAACCCGCGCATTACGAGGGCGGCGTGCCGAGAAATCTATTCGTAGGCTTGGAGTAGAGCGGCATCAGTTGCAGTCGAAAGAACGCAAAAGCAGGGGGACGTCCCCCTGCTTTTTGTGCAAAAACGCTTGCACGCGGAGCGGCGATCGACGTACGGACGGGCTTTCGCTCCGAAAAAACGCAGTAAAGGGGCACAATACAGTAAAAAAAGAAGAAAATGATTTTACAAACGAGGGTGAGCGCGGCGTATCGCGTTGACAAAGGGTTTGAAGATGTGACATAATTAACATATATCGCTATCAAATACTACCGAGGAAGTTTTGAATACTAAATCATGATGAGAGCAACGGTTCGACGAGAGAAGAATAGCGTTTTGTGCACGGCGGTCGCGATTTTGGTCGCGGCGCTTCTTTTGGCGTTGTCGCTATCGGTGTGCGGCGGGGCGGTCGGCGCTTGCGCCGAGGCCGAGGACGTCGAACTCGTCACGACGAGAGAGGGGCTGTTGCGCGCGCTCAAAAACGCCCGTGACGGAGACGTCATCACGGTAGGCGACGTGGATTTCACCTTGGCGGGCACGGGCGCGGTTCACGAGAGCGAGCGGCTAATCATAGATAAAAACGTCACGATACGCAGCGGCTTGCCGACCAATCGAGCGGACGGCGTCGCCACCTTCAAAAACGGCGGTTTCCTTTTGGAAGGCACCAAGGTCGCGGGCGTAAGCAACGCGATCCGTTTTGAAAATATATGCTTCAACGGCGCGCTAACGCACGCTGCGAACGTCGCCGTCACCGATTGGGATTTGACATACGACGAGGGCACGGGGCACCCCGTTTCCGACTACACCGTCAAAGCGCAATACGCCGTGATGTGCAAGGGCAACCTCGAGGTTGCCTTCGAGGGGTGCCGTTTCCGCGGGTATATGCACGAGCAGGGGGGCGCGGTGCGCCTCTTCTACGGCGACTATGCGGGCAACGCCCACGCGCAGACTTTATACGGGGACAACGTCTCCTGTCGTGCCGAATTGACGTTCGCGCGGTGCACGTTCGCGGATAACGCCGCTTTGTACGGCGGCGGCGCGGTGTACGCCGAGGGATACAAGCGCAACGTGGCGTTGCACTTCGGCGGGTGTTCGTTCGAGGACAACCTCTCGGGCGCGGGCGATTACGCCTTGGGCGGCGGCGCGGTGGCGCTTACCGCGGCCAAGGCCGACTTCGACGGGTGCCGCTTTGGCGGCAACGTCGCCAACTACGTCTATGCGGGCGCTCCCGTGTTGGAGGATCCCGACGCCTCGATGGGCGGCGCGGTATGCGCGTATATCGGCAGCGAGTTGAACATGCTCGACTGCGCCTTCGTGGGCAACGGCGCGTCCTTGGGTGGTGCCGTGGCCATCGCGGCGAGTACCGCCGTCGTGGACGGCTGCATATTTGACGGTAACCGCGCGCAATCGCGAAAGAACTATGAGACCAAGAGCCTGGCCTCGTGCGGTGGATTGGGCGGCGCGGTGTGGTGCAACAACCCCGAAAGCGTGCGCGTCATCAATACGGACGTGCGGCGGAATACGGCCCAAAACGCCTACGCCGCCGTGTACGCCGATTACGGCAAGACGATGGATTTGGGCGCGCGCGGGTTGGAGATGGCCTTCTGCACGGTGGCCGACAACGTGGCCGAAGCAAGCCCCGCCGATTTCTACAAGTACGGCGAAGCGAATTACGAATATAATTTGTACCCGTCCGATTTTTGGGCGATACCCTACGTCAAAGCCGTGGGGTGCGTGGTGATAGACGCCGTCGAGGGGGCGCGCCAAACGCCCGCAGAAAACAACGGCTACAACTATCGCGCCACGCCCGCTCAAGCGGACGAGGACGGCTATACCCGTCGTTACGACGAGCAAGCGGTCGATGCGCACCTCGCCTTTGCGGGGTTGGCGGTCGTACCCAACGCCTACGTGGCGGCGCAATTCCCCGAGCGCGCGGCCTCGCTTTCGGGCGACTTCACCGTGGGTGCCAACGCGGCGCCTACCACCTACGAATTGTACGTAGGGACGGAGTTGGCGGATACGATAACGGTGGCTTACGGTCATACCGTCGAGTTGCCTGTCTATCTCAAAGTGGGATATACCTTCGTGGAGTGGCGAACCGCCGACGGCAAGGCGTACGCGGATGGCGTGACCTACTACGGCAACGGGGCGAATCCCGTGCGGTTGTACGCCGCCATGACCTACAACGAGCCGCAAGTGCCGCAGCCCGCAGGGGGTAGGGGCGCCAAGCCCATGCCCGAGTACACCATCGTGATCATCGTATTGTGCGGGGTGCTTGCGTTGGGCGCGGCGACCATGCTGTTGCTGTTGGGCGGCTATGCCATACGGCGCAAAAAAGAGGGGGACGTACCCCAAGAAACCGCGCCCACCGAGGCGGCGCCCGCCGAAAAAACGCCCGTGACAGAGGAAGACGTTGCGCGTATTTTGGCCGCCAACGAGGACGTAGCGGCCTTGTCCGAGCGCGAAAAAGAGGTGCTCAAAGGCGTATTGGCGGGCAAAAAACGCAAGGAGATCGCCGCGGAGTTGTTTATATCGGAGTCCACGGTCAAAAAACATATCGCGTCCATCTACGCCAAATTGGGCGCGTCCTCGCGGGCGGAACTGTTGGCAAAGTTGTTCGTGACGAAGTAAAGGCTCTCTTTCGGGCGAGGTAATATCGATAGACAAGGCGCGTTTGCGCCGAGGCGGCTTGGGCAAAAAAAGAGTGTAGACACGGCTATTTCGGCAGGAAGTAGCCGTTTTTTGATGAAAAGTAGCCGAAAGGATACCCCTTTTTTGCGTGCGATATATGATATATTTTTTATATAACACGCGGGGGCGCGCTCTATATATATGATATGTGCACGATGCCCGCGCAATTAGGTGGACGAATACGTGAAGAAAAAGATTGCTTTGATTGTAGTGGAGTTGGAGACCGAGGAGACGGACGGCACGGTGGAAGAATGCGTGCTCGACCGCGAGGCGCTCTCTTTGACCGACGAGGATATCCTGTATCTCGTGGAGCATACGCCCGCTTCGGCGACGTTGACGGCGAGGGAGAAGGAAGTGCTGGCCGCCACCTTCAAAGGTCGCCGCAGAGCGGACACCGCCGAGGAATTGTTTTTGTCCGAATCCACCGTCAAGAAGCATTTGCGTTCCATCTACGCCAAATTGGGCGTCAAAAACGAATACGAATTGTTGAGCCTACTGTATCGCCAACCGAAATAAAATAGTGCGGCGTCCGACGCCGAGCCTTTGGGCGAATAAGGAGAAAAGTATGACCAAATCTCACAAACTCATCTGCGTAATGACAGCCGTCGCGGCCTTCCTCTTTGCGGCGTGCGCGGCCTTCGTCGCGGCGCCTCGGGTGGCTTCGGCCAACGCGGCGTTGCCCTTCACGCTTACCGCGCCCCAAAACGTCGTCCTCACCAAAGAGAATATCGGCGATAGCAGTACCACCCTCGGTATGGCGTACAGTATGTCCAACGAAATCAACGCCTTCTTCGTGGCCTATCACGATTCGGGCGACGAATCGGCGTATCTCGCTTCCCGCGGCGTCACGGAGTACAACCAGATCTATCTCGGCATTCAAATCGACTGGGCGCTGGACGACGTGAACGACGCGGTGTCTGGCTGGCACCACAACGCCTATTGGGACGACGCGCCTCTCGGCACGCTCGGCACGGACGAGGACGGTAAACAGCAGTTCAGCGAATGGGACGTGGTCGATTGCGGACTATACGATACCCAAATCGTCAACGATATATGGCTCTATCGCGGGATGAACGCGGGCCTTTGGAACGGTAGCGAAAACCGGGTCGGCGTCAGAGAACAACTCCGTCCCTCGCAGTACACCGCCAACGAACACGATGAAGAAGTCGACTTGTCCATCGACTGGAACCAACACACGATGTACAGCCGCGTGCGGTTCGTCGTCACGACGTACAATGACGAAACCTACAAGACGGAATACACCTTTTCCGATTGGTCGACCGTCGTCGCTTGGGGCAAAGACGCCGCCAAGGACGAGCCTTTGACGCCCGCCGACGTCCCCGCGCCCGTCATTACGGGGTTGCGTTTGACCGACGAAACCTTCAACGACAATCCCGTCGTGGCGTTCACCCTCACCGTGCCCGAAGAGATCGCGTCGGCGACGGCGCGCGCCGTGGCCAAAAACAACACGCTCCGTATCGAGGTGGAAGCGAGAGTGAAAGGCACGACCGAATGGAAAGACCTCCACGTCGCCGCGGACCTTACGACGGGCGAACACAAGGCCTGTCTCGTCTACCTCGCCGAGCAGGGCAAGACCTTCCCCGCCGGCATCGAAGTGGAGATGCGGGCGCGGTACTACTGCGCGCAACAGGGGCAGGACGACTTCTATTCGGGATACAGCAAGGTCATCGGCTTCGGCTCGGACGACATCGTCTATAACGAGGCGCCCGCCGTCAACGGGGGCGGCGCCGCTCAAGGCGGCGGTGACGGTGCCGAGGGCACGCACAAATGTAAAATTTGCCATATCTGTCCCGAGCCTTTGGGCTTGTGTATTTTCATTTGGCTTGCTATAATAGCAACGGTGGCCATCGTCGTCTTCGTGGTGATCAAGGTGATCAAAAAGGCCAAAGAGAAGAAGGACGAGGACAAGAATAACGAGTAAACCACGGAGAAATCCGTATTATAAAGGAGAAATCTATGAAAAAGAAACTGTATGTCATTTTGACGCTGTGCTTGGTCGTCGTGTTGGCGGTGGCCATGACGGCCTGCAAGAACAAACTCGGCGTCACCGGCGGCGACGCTTCGGTGGCGGCGGATTACGACTACACTCGGGTGCAGTCCAATCTCGACGCCATGCGTACCGGCCAGGGCTTCCTCATTCGCTACAAAGGCACGACGACGGGCACCGAGGCCGCGGACAACGACGAGGGCACTATGGCCTACGGCGCGAAGGGCGGTGTCTACTACGTGGCGTCCGACGAGGACGAAACCTACTACGATATGACCAACGACGCCTATATCACCGTGTACGACAAAAATAAGGACGAGGCCGGCAACGTCTATTGGACCAAAGACGTCAACTACTACAACGCCGACTACACCAAGGAGCAGGCGCAGACCGAGATGAATGCGCAGATTTCGGCGGCCTCGGCTTGGATGACCTACTACGGCGTCAACGCCATGGACGGTGGCATGAAGAAGAGCGGCGCCACCGTCATCGGTCGCTCGTGCGACAAGTACGAGTGGGGCGTCAATATGGTGGTGTACAAGATGAATTACGCCTGCTATATCGACAAGTCCACGGGCATCTGCCTCAAATGGACCGGCGGCGCTTCCGCGGTCGGTGCTTCCGCGGGCGTCAACTTCGAGTGCGAGGAGTTCAATACCAACCCCACCTTCACCCTGCCCACCGTCAGCGCGGACAATACCCACGAGCACGGCAATGAGAGCGGCCAAGAAGGCGGCGGCAACGGCAACACCACCCCCGGCGGCCAAGGCCAAGGCGGTAGCGAAAGCGGCAGCCAAGAGGGCGGCCAAGGCCAAGGCGGCAGCGAAAGCGGTCAAGAGGGCGGCCAACAAGGCGGCGGTAACGAAGGCGGCGAAAGCGCGGGCACTTCCATCACTGCGGACTATCCCAACGCGGGTAACAGCGCCATCGTGGACGCGCTTATCCCCAACGGCTTCCGCGTGACCTATACCTTGGGCGCGGGCGTGGACGCCGACGGCAACGTCAGCGGCAACAATTTGGGCACCTATACCTTCGCGGTCAAAGGCGACGTGTATTTCATCGTCAGCAGCAACGAGTCGGCCTATTTCGACTTCGGCGAGAGCGCGGAATACTACGTGGATTACCGTATGCAGAACGGCAGTTGGAAACGGCACAATGTGGCATACGGCGAAGATACCGATTACACTTCGGCCGACGCGGCCAAGACGGCTTTGCGCCAGGTCATCAACAGTTATATGACGTTGGGCGCGCAATACGCCAATCTTCAAGGTCTCACCAAGACTTCCGAGACCTATCTCTCCAGAGCCGTGGACAAGTATGCCAAGAAAGACGTGCCGGCCCAAGGTTACGAAGAGGAGTACCTCATCAAGATGGATAAACAAACGGGCGCGGTGCTGTTCTTCTATTACAATCTGTATCCGGCGGGCGCCGTCGATTATACCTACGTCGCCAGCCACGTGACAACCGAGTTTACGGTGGGTTACGACGTGGTGTTGCCCGAGGTGGCGTCCAACTTGACCACCATCGGGGCCAAGCATAGTCCCGACGACGTGGCGGCGGCCATGATCGCCGAAGCGGCGCGCGAGAACGGCCTCTCCGTTCGTTTGGTCAATGAGACCGATCATTCGCGCGACGTGTATGAGATTTGGATCAAGAACAACAAAATCAAATACACTTTCTTCTCCGAGGAGAAAGAGAGCGGCGACACCATTGCGGATTACGTCTTTTATGTAGACGCCACCGTACAGGGCAACGCCAAAGTCTACGAGTGCGCGGACGAGGAGACCCCGTACGAGTTGGACGGCAGTTACTACTACTTGTACGACGGCGTGGAAGATTTCACCGATTACGTGGGCATCTTCGGCGTGTTGGGCGACTACTGGTTCTGCATCGAAGACGAAGCGGCGTTGACCGTGGACGTGTACCACGGCTCCCGCGACGTGGACGTATATACGTTCACCGAGAGTGACGCCACGATGAAGATCGACCAAAAGACGCACGCCGTGCTGTATTACAAAGAAAGCGACAAGGATTTCGCGACCTATACCTGCGAGGACGTCTACACCGATTTCACGGACGAGATCGAGATGCCCGTCGAGAGCGTGTAGTCGATCGACCAAAGGAGTAGACGATGAAGAAGAAACTAGTATTAGTGATAGCAATCTGTTTGGTGCTGGCTTTGACCTTCACCTTGTTCGCTTGCGGCGACAAGGATAAAGGCAACGGCAGCGGCACGAACACCCAAACGCAAACGGGCGACAATCAAGGCACGGGCAACGGCAACGGTACGAATCAAGGCGGCACCACCCAACCCGATACGAGCAACGGCGGCAGCACCACTCCCTCCGGCAACGAGGGCGGGCAAGGCGGCACGCAGGACGCCACCGTGCTCACCAAGACGATGGCCACGCGCGAGAGCATTATGACGGCCATCGGCGACACCTACAAGGTGGTGGCGCAAAGTCCCGACGGGCAGGCGGTGACCACCGTGGCTTCGGACGGCACCTATTTCTACGCCAACGATCCCTACGAGAGCTTTAACAAGAAACTCTACGACAATACCTACCTCTATCCCTATACGTCTATCTGGGACGGTAAGTATCACAAAATGAGTACGCCCACCTTTACGGCGGACGGCTCGGCGCCCACCATGCTGGGCAGGGGCAACGTGGGCTATATGTTCCAATTCGCGGGCGAGACGCTCTCCTACAACACCGAGGAGACCGTGACCGTGGCGGGGCGTGCGGCCAAGAAGTACACCTTCGAGAGCACCAACGCCTACGGATATAACCTCTACTTCCACGAGGAAGTCACCATCGACGACGCGACGGGCGCGTGCCTCAAATACGCCTATGAGGGCAGAATGGGCGCAGGCTCGACGGGTGCCACCCGCAACAAGGTCAACTTCGAGGTGACAGAGCTCAGTTACGGCACGGGCAACGCGGCGGCGCGTGCGTTCCTCGACGGCTATATCGCCAAAATCGACGTGTCCGCGTGGGATAGCGACTATATCGCGACGGTCGGTCTGTCGGCCGTGGCGGCGCCGCAGGGCGAATTATTCTACAGCGAATGGGTGGATGACGACCACAATTCGCGCGATAGCGAGTACCCCTATTGGGACGTGCAATATAAGTTGTATTCGGATACGCAATCCGAGTATCAGGACTATGTGCGCGCGTTCTGCCGCGCCTTCTACGACGCAGGCGCCAAGATTGACGCAGGCACGCACGAGGCCGATTTCGACGATGTGTTCTCGGCCAACGGCGAGGATATGGACGACTTCAATCTTTGTGCGTACGTGGTGGGGAATCCCGACTACCAGGTGTACGTCAGCGTCTATTACAACAAGTATGCGTCACAGAAGTACTGGAATATAGAAGTGGAAATCAAGAGAGAAGACTGATAGGCCCATGTGGTCGGTTGGTTGCGAATATCCCTTGACGTAAGCGGGTATTTGCTGCCGATAAGCATGAGAGACGTCGCCTAAGCGGCGTCTCTTTTTGCGTTTTGTCGGCGGTTTCGAGGGCGAACGGCACGCCGTTTTCGCGTATAGACGCGCCTTGCCGATGGTTTTTTCCTGCGCTGTTCGGCACCGTCCAAGTGGTTTTTCGCCTCGTTTAGGCTTTCTTATAGTGTACGATTTATCGTACACTATGGCATTGACCGTTCGCGTTGAACGCGCTACAATCAAGGTATGAAAGCGCAAGGAGCGGAAAGGAGTTGCGTATGAAAAAATCAAAAGGAAAAAGAAAGTTCGATGCTATCGTAGCCGTATTGGCGTATTTGGCTATGGTTATCGCCGGTTTGTGTACGCACGGTGCGCTTTGCGTGGTATGCTGGGTGCTTTCAATGCCGTTATCCCTTGCGATGATATGCGCTTTGTGCAAATTGGGCGAAAAAGAGGTCAAGCCCACGCCGAAGCAAGAGAGGGAAACGTTGAAGAAAAATTTGATGAAAGCGCTGTTCGTCTTGGAAATGCTCGATGACGACGAAAGGAGATAACGATGAGCGCGGAAGATTTGAAAGAAATGAGTGCGGAAGAAAAGGTGCGGACAGCGGTGCGTATCGCCGAGGAATTGGTGTTGTGGAAGGATACCATTCATTGCCTATCCACGGGCGCCTACGGCGTGCGCGGCGCGGATATGCTCCTCACCATATACGTCGAGCGGGGCGCGGACGCGGTGCGTGCGGCGCAACTGCGCATCAAACTATTGGCCGAATCCAATTCGATTGCCGGCTGAAGCCGCTTGTCGTACCGTGTGGCGCTTACGGCTGCGCGATTTTTACGTTGTGCGCAATCGGATTGGCAACCGCACGAAAATATTGTTTGCGTGTCATTGTTTGCTGCTTTATAAAAGGAATAAAGCGCTACCAATTTGCGTTTTTGGGATTTCTTTTCCTATTCATATTGACAAAACTCTCCCAAATGGTCTGCATTATAGGTGCGCCGGCATGTCTATGTGACTGAAGTTGCGAACCTGTGTTGCGCAACCGAGCGGAGTACCTATGACGCGTTAAAAAATTGGTGTGAGGCTCCGTAGCCGCCCTTTTACGAGGGCGGTTTTTCTTTGCCCTCGGAAGAGGATAGTCCCGCGTGCGGGCTATTATGCGTATGCCGAATCACACGCGGTCACGGTCATATAACCGTCGCCCGCCCGCCGTTCGTTGTCACTATCATGGAAAGAACAAAATGCCACGATAATCCTTATTTGCGTTTGAATCATAATAATAATTACGAACACCTTAGGGGACCTCAAAACCACGAATGTGCTCTTTTTCAATACGCCTCTAACAAAAGAAAGCGTGAATCATCTTTATTATATAGATGCGTTAATTGAATAACGCGATAGCGTTTAGATTTGCGTATTATTTTGCGTAGAATTGTTGACAGCGCGGTCACAATATGTTAATATACTAATACACTCCAAAATATCGGGCTCGCGGAGAAGTACCCAAGTGGCTCAAGGGGCTCCCCTGCTAAGGGAGTAGTACGCGAGGAGTGTAGCATGGGTTCAAATCCCATCTTCTCCGCCATAAGCCTTCAAGTTTGAACCATCATACTTGAGGGCTTTTGTTTTGTCACGCATAGATGGTAACGTGTACCACAAATCCATAGTATGGGAGCGTATATGTCTTCCTGCAATTATAAGAAAAGCAGCCCCGATCTTGCTCAGGACTGCTCATCAATGGTGTGTTGAGGTATATCTGTATTTTGTCGTCGTATAGGACTATCTTGTTGACGAGGTAGGCAACCAGTAACTCGGGCTCCATCCGTAGTGCCTCCTCGTAGAACTGTGCTATCGTTTCCTCGGGGATCTCCACCATCATTTTGCATTTCTCTTTGGCGACCTGCTCCTCTAACTCTACTTGCTTTTGTTCCAACTCTTTCAGCCGTTCGCCCGTTGTCCTCGTAACAAGTCCTCCCTCTACGGCTTTCATAAGGTTTTGGAGTGCGATGTCAACTTGCCGCTGCTCTCGCCTTAAAACCTCATATCGAACGCTATGCTCGTTCTGTTCCTTCTGATATCGCATCAGTTTTGCTACCAAATCAGCCTTAACTTTGGGTCGGTTCAGTGCATCAATCAAAGACTTTATCACGATCTCTTCCAGCTTTGCTTTGTGTATGCTCGCTTTGCGACAACCGTTGCCGTGTTTACGCCCAATACATTTATAGTACCGCATAACCTCCCCGTTCCTCGCCGTTCCGCATTCGGCGGTGATATTACAACCGCAGTAGCCGCACACGACCTTCTTTCGTAACATATAATTGGTTATTGTGCTATTCCCTCCGTGTTTGTTTTGCAAGGTCTTCACACGCACTTTCTCGAATGTTTCGGGGGTGATTATTTGGGGATAGATGTTGTCATATATGACTCCGTCATAGCGAACAATTCCCGTATATCGCTCATTTCGCAGAATGTGATACATCGTGTTTTTATTGAACGGCCTACCATTGTTCGTGATATTTTGCGCGTTCAATTCATTAATGAGGTCTTTCAGCACCTCGCCGTTGAGATATTTGCTATATATCAGGCGGACGATCTCCGTTTCTTCCTCGATGATACGCAACTTGTGGTCTACCACCTCATAGCCGAACAATAACGTTCCGCAGGTGTAGTTGCCTTTGATGCGGGACTCCCTCATGCCACGTCTCACCTTTTGTGACAACTCTGCCGAGTAATATTCCGCATAACCTTCGAGCATCGACTCTATGATGATGGTTTCGGGCGTATCGGGGATATACTCCGTCGCGGACACCAACTTGATTCCGTTATCCCGCAACGTTTTCTTGTGCATTGCCATCTCGTACTTGTTGCGGGAAAAGCGATCCAACTTGTACACTATCACGTATTTCCACTCTCGCTTTTTGCTGTCTTTCAACATTCGCTGGAGGTCGGGTCGATTATCATTGGTGCCCGTCATAGCTCGATCTATGTATGTGTCCAAGATGATGATGCCCTTGCTCTTTGCATAGTTTTTGCAAACGTGCAACTGTCCTTCGATAGATTGCCCGTTTGACTGTGCGAACTGAATCTTGCATAGATGACCGCTCTATTCATTGCCTTTCCTCCCGAATACGTTCTGTGGCGTAAAGTCTTTAAGGCTTCCGCCGTTCTTAACAAAGTCTATCAATACGTTTGCCAATATGTTTGCGTTTTGTTGATTTGTTCTTGCGACAGGTCGCAAGGGGTTTTATTGCTTGCACCGCTCATTAAATCCACGGTGACAACGTTCTTTACTTGGTGTTTTATTATTCATTCCTTTTGGACGGTGAGGGTATCCTGTATATTTTTTGCCCTCACTCTCACAAGGAATCAAGGGGATTCCATTACGCCAATGCTTCTTTCGCGTAATCCTTTTCCCTACGTAGGTCAAGTGTCTGTTTTCGTTCCCGAAGAGGTTATTTGTCTTCCTTTTTCTGTTTCTCAAACTTTTCAAGTTCTCCGCTGAAAAAGTCGTCATAACCGTCCATTATCTTTGCTAATCCCAAATCATGTTCGGCGGCTTCGTCTAATAGTGCTTTGTATCCCGCCCGAATTAGTTGGACTTTCGTGTAACCATACTCTTCGAGAAAAGCGTTTATCTCTTCCGCTTCCTTGCGGTCAACGCTCGTTCCCCAAACCATACACTTGGCTTTCCGTTCTTCCTTGTGTCTATCCTCATATCTCTTATCTTTTTCCGCTCTCGGTTTCGTCATTTCTTTCATCTCCTTTGGTTAATATCGTAATCGTATTGATACGACTATGCATATTTTACACCCTTGCGAGTTCGATGTCAAGCTATTCTCGTATATATACGACGATAACTTTTCGAGCGGCGAGATATGCGATTATTGGCTCCTTACTCTTCAAGCCTATTCATTACGCTTCTTCGCATCCTTGCTATTCTCTTTGGGGGAGAAAGAAGGTAATAAGAAAGATACCCGTCGGCAATGCCGCCAAGAGAAAGTGGGTTTCCCACTTGTCCACGAAACGGTTGAGCAAAATCATTGATTTTGGGAAAACCCTTTACCTCATAAGATGTTCGTGGGGACACATTTGGGCAGGTGGGTTGATGCGCCTGCCCGTTGCGTCTATTAAGTTATGATTGAGGGATGTCGATTGCTCCGACAAAGTTATAAATGATTTTGATGGTTCGGTCGCCTTTTCTACTGTACTTCTCTTTCTCTCCGATCTCGATTCGGTCGATGAATGAAAACAGGATTTCGGGCGTTAGTTCTTCCACGTCGATGTAATAGCGCATCATTCGGATGAAGTTTTCAAGATCTTCGTTGTCCTGCGCGACGTCGTTGATACTCTTTTCCAATGCCGCGATCCGCTCCACGATTGCCGCTTGCTCTTTCTCATAAGAACCGGCGAGTTGGTCGTATCGCTCCTGCGTTATTCTTCCGAGCGCACAGTCCTCGTACAGTTTCCGTATAATCAAGTCAAGTTCCGTCTTTCGCGCATTGGCTTTTGTCAGTTCCGTTTTCGCTTGCGATGTCAGTTTCAATTTCTCTTTCTGCGAGCAGTTCAGATAGTTTTCGATAAACTCCTGTTCGTGATTGGAAACATACGCGCTGACTTTTCGTAAGTCGTTCAGAATGATTTTCTCCAACAGGTCTATCCGTATTCTGTGTGCCGTACACATATTTTGTTTTTTCTTCCGATAGGATGAACAACAAAGCGAATCTTGGTCATGACTGTGTGTGCTGTGATGGATCACCAACTTTGCGCCGCAATCCGCGCAGAACACTTTGCCGATATACTTGTTTGGGACACGGTGTTTGACAGGTATCGGTTCGCCCGGTTTTAACACGGGTTTTACCCGACGGCTTTTTTCTCTCATCTTCTGCACCAACTCAAACGTCTCCTTGTCGATGATGGCTTCCTGCGTATTCTCAAAGATCACCCATTGTTCCATCGGAAAGAATACTTGTTCTTTTGACTTGTAGGACGGCTTTTTCGTCTTGAAGTTCGCCGTACAACCTGTGTAATCAATCTTTCCGAGCATTTGATAAATCGTCGGTCCTGTCCAAACCGTCGGATCATTGCTTCTCATCCTTAACGGAAAACCCATCTTTTGATAATGGATGAGCGGCGTATCAATGCCACGCTCCGTCAGGATTGTAGCGATTTCTTTCGCGCCTTTACCTTCCACAAACAATCTGAAAACCTCTTTTACCACTTCCGCGGCTTCCTTGTCAAGAATCCATTTCGTCTTATCGTTCGGATCTTTCATATACCCATACGGCGGGACTGCGCTCAAGTGCTTTCCCGACATTCCCTTTGCGTGGAGAACGGCGCGTACTTTCTTGCTCGTATCCTTTGCGTACCATTCGTTGATGATGTTCCGGAACGGCGTAAACTCATTGTCAGCTTCACAGTCGCTGTCCACTTGGTCATTGACGGCGATAAAACGAATCTTTGCCGTCGGGAACAGTATCTCCGTAAAGTAACCGACCATTATGTAGTTTCTGCCGAAACGGGACATATCTTTCACGATGACCGTCCCGACTTCGCCGCTCTCTATATCCGAGAGCATCCGTTGAAAGTCCGGTCGGTCGAAGTTCGTCCCCGAATATCCGTCGTCAACGTAATAGCGGTAATTATGAAATCCGTGCTTTCGGGCGTATTCTCCGAGTATCTCTTTTTGATGCGTAATACTGTTGCTATCGCCGGTCAACTCATCGTCGCGGCTTAAGCGGCAGTATAACGCGGTAACCGAATCACCTCCGTTTATTCTGTTTTTCTTGATTTTTGTAGCCATTTGCATTTCTAACATATCTATTTACCTCCGTTAGTTTGCAAACAGCAAGTTCGTTCTTGTTCGCCGTAACACTTATATGCGTTCCTTTCGATCAACCGACGCATAATGTCGAGCGGCGTGTCTTTTACGTTTTCTTTTTCTTCCACGATCACGGTGATAACCGTACCGTCAATAATTTCTCGTTCTACTCTTTGTTTTGTATCCAATTACCTTATTCGGACATGATTGCGAAATAAACTATTTCGCGTCCTTATTGCGTTGAATACTATGTTCTCTCTTCATTGCTTTTCCTCCTTATTTTGAAAAGATATTAAGTATTCGGTTTTTTCTTTTCGACGTCCTCTAAACCGACAAAGTCTGTATTTGCGGATTGTTCCTCTTTCTTCGCGTCTGTGCCTGCCGCTATTTCCTTTAACTTCTCATATCCTGCGGCGATCAACTGTACTTTGGTAAATCCGCTTGTCTTCAAGAAAGCGTTGATCTCTTCAAAGAGCGGGCGGGGAATCATCGTTCCGAAATTGCCGCTCGTCTGCTTTCTCTTCTCCTTGTTTACTGCCTCATACTTGCGCCGTGCGGCGCGTTGGGGAGTGTTTTCTTTCTTTTCCATTGGTCTGATCTCCTATAAAAATACAAGTCGTATCAATACGATAGAGTATTTTCCCTCGTTTGTCAAGACCTTTTGAAAAAAATAGCATAGCTATTTGCTCGAATGGTTACTACCCGAACTGCTTTTGTTCTGTTCTTCCTTTTTCTCCCTCTCGATTTCCTCTTTTATTTCGTCCACGCGGCTACGAGATAAAGGAACAGGTTGATCGAACATATCCACGAAAGGCTGGAAGATACCACTTGCTCGGAAGAACACTCGTCCGAACGCTTCCGGCTCGCGCTCGCGGATCATTGTTATTCCCTTGAGCGCCTTATTGCACCTTTCTTCAATTCCTCTTAACTGTTGGGTTTCTTGGAATAAGCCTTCGTTGTCTCTGATAAGATTGGCGTTCTCTTCTTGCAGTCGTTTGTTCTCGACGGTCAAGGCGACGACTTGTTCTTTCAATCCTCTTCTCCCGTGGGCGACGTCTCCGTTCTTCACGTCCTCCAACGCTTGAGAATAATCCGCTTCCTTGTCCCGCTCCGCTACGATCTGTTCTTTCTCCGCTCTCGCTTCTTTGATTTTCTTCCTTGTTTCGTTCAGATGTTCCTCTGCAAGTGCATTGGCTTCCTTTAAATCCTCGTTTTCGGCTCTTGCGCCTGCGGTGATCTCTTCGGCTTGGTTCTCGGCTTGTTCCAATATCTTCTTCGCTTTGAACTCCGCCGTGGATAAGTGTTTTGCTTGACTTCCTTCTTTTCCTCTTTCCAAATGCCATTTCGTTTCCAACCACTCGTATAGGTTGGTCTGTAAATCCCGTAATGCCTGTGGGCAAAACAACTCTTTGGCGCACAGGCGTTTATCCGGCATAAAGGGGATAAGGTTTAAGTGCAAATGCGGGTTCGTTTCATCCATGTGGACAACGGCGGAGATGACGTTCTCTTCTCCGTATGTGTGGACAAAATAATTCGTTGCGTCGGTGAAGAGTTCCCTTTGTTCTTCTAACGATAAATGAGCGAAGTAGGGACCGTCCGAACCGAACGTAAACGAACTCATCAGAACGGCGTCTTTCCTCGGTCTCTTTCCTTCTTGCGCGAGCCTCCTATTGATGTACTCGGTGTAACTCATATCCCGTTCGATGATGTGGTAGTTGTTGTGGGTGCGCGTGGAATCAATCGACTCGTTTTCTCCCTTATAATTCTCGTCCCGCTCGTTCTCTTTCTCGATGGGGACGACTTCGTTTTTATGGTATTTCTCCATGTGACAAGATACGTATGAAATAGTTTTTTCCTCCTCTTACAATGATTTTTTCGGTGGACAAAAAGCCTCGCAGAGCCCACACTTTGCGGAGCAAAGTATAGTGGGCTATACTTTTGTCCTCGCAGTTTCTCCGATTAATCTTTTTCGTCCAAAAATTTGCTTGCGATTTTCTTCTTAATTCGAGCCTTTAACGACCGCCCGAAAGTCACTTTACAATCATATTTATCACCATCCTTTCAGCCACAAAAGGGCATAAAAAAGCCGCCGATATTTCCTACCGCCGACTTTGATATTAGCTGTTCAGTTGTCGTCATTTCCGTCTTGATTACGTCATCAATTACACCTCCATTGTCATTTGAATATGCGAAAACGGAAGTCCCGTCGAACTCCCGTAAACGTCATTTATTTACTTGTATTCTCTGATTTTTTGTACGCCAAAAATAACCATCAACGCTCCCCGAAAAAAACACTTAACATGATCGTCTTCAGAAAACTCCGGCTTCTTTACTTTGTCGGTATTTGCGTATACCGACAAAACCCATCGTCGCAATCCGTCTTCTCAATTCCACTTTTCGGATTGCTCGGGTGAACGGCGCAATGCTTACGCCAGCCCTAATCACAGGGCTTCATTCCATATATTCGACGTCCATCGAATATACTCCTAATGAGCATACCACTCGTTGGCTTTTTTATCATACCACAAAGGCACACGCCGTTTCAAATTCTCACTTCCCAATATTGGACGGTGAAGCAGATTTCGGCATAGATTTTTCGCTCTTGCGATATGGCTTGACGTAGTATATCACAAAGCGATACCCTCTGTAAAGATTAAGGTGTTCGTTATTTCGAACACCTTAATACTATTTTTGTGTTTTCTTGTCGATTAGTCGTATTCACTTATTGCGACTATTTCTTTTCAGCCTTTTTTTGTTTGAAATAGCTGAAAAGGAGTGCGCCCAATGCTCCCAATACGACCACAAAGGCAATGACGATACCCGCGATTGCACCGCCGGAAAGTCCTGTTGCAGGCGCGTCTTCAAGCACTATTGCATAGGTCGAGAAGTGATTGGTTGCAAAGGCGGCTACGCCGTCGGCAAAAGTGGCGTTCATATCCGTTCTCGTGCCGTCATCGGCTACGTAGTAGACTTTTGCAACTTTGCCTGCCGGTATTTCTTGCTTAAACGGCAAGGTGACGATTGCTTCGCCATCTGCAAACGTTGCGCCCTCAAGCGTAACTTCAAGCACCAATTCGGCATCTTCCACAGTCATATCTTCGGTAACCACTTTGACCGAAAGGCTGACTTCCGCATCGCCGATAGCGTTGACTGCATAAAAAACTCCTCGGTATTGAAATACCGATAGAGCTTTTTTGACGAACACGTCCTTCCGAACAAATATCCGCCCGTCGGAGCGGGTGGATATTTGTTAACAATCAATTATGCATAAGCGCTTCGAGCTCTGCGCCGGATTTATTATTAAGTTCTCCTTCAGAAGCATAAAATCTCGTCAGCAAAACGCCGATGGCTTTTCCTTCATAGGTAAAGACGAAATCGTAATAACCGGTTTCACACTCTTGCTGATGCAAATAAAAGCTGCCCCAAGGATACGTATCGGGATCTTCTTCATCTTCGGGATAACGTAAAATGCAATATTGCGCAAAATTCGGCATTAAATCCGAAAACGTACAAGTTTGGTAGTATTCTTGATCGTCCCTGTGCTTTAAAATCCACACTCTCAAGCCATAAGTCGCATCCGTATCGGGATAGAACTCGATCCATTCATTCAGCTCGAAAATACAGCGGACGTCGGTTAGAGAAGACTCTTTGCCGTTGATGTCGTCTTTCGTTCCGACGCAGTTTCCTATAATACGCACGCCGCGCAGGACGGACGCGTCTCTGTCGTCGAGATCGATCACGTTGATTTCCCCCGTCAAGAGCGTGCTTCCCGAACTTTGGTTATTGCCGTTTTGGGTGTTATCACCGTTTCCCGTTCCGGGATTCGTGTTTTGAGTATTGCCGTTTTGCGTATTCGTTTCGACACCGTTATTTGTTTTGGCGTTACCGCAAGCGGTAAACATAAAAACAAGCGATAACACAACCACCAAAATCATCGAAATAATCGTAATGTTTTTTTTCATAATTTGCACTCTCCTTTCTTTCCTTTATTTAAACGAATTTATTAATCGTAGTTGCCGACTTCAACGTCGATGCGCCAATACGGTGCGCCGCTGAAAGTGATATAATCGCACGAAACGGTAACTATGTACTCTTCGTTTCCGCCGATTGCCGCATAAAACCTTATACTTTCCCTATTCTCACTATCAAACCCGTATCCGTCGGGGTCATTCCAAGCGCTCAAAGGCGCTTTCGTTTCATCGCCGAGAGTTACTCCCGCATTGTAGAAAGATTGAATAAGAGCGTTGATCGCCGCTATACCGTTTTCCTGCGTGTCATAATTACGGTATTGCGCATTCCAAATCTTTTCTTCATCGGTTCTCACCGTGCCGTACTCCCATTCGCTGAAATAGAGTTCTCCTGCGGGGGCGTCTACGCTTGATAATCCCAATTCCGAGAAATACGTATTTTCCCAAGCGTATACGTCTATCTTTTCCGCAATAAGGTCATCCACAAAGGATTGAACGGCAGCGTTATCCGCACCGTATAAAAACTCGACAATTTCAAAGTTTTCTTTCGCGGAACTTCCGGTGAAACCATCGGTAGCGACGCCGTGCCCTTCGTGTTTCAGACACGCCCCCGTGAGATCGTCGATAACGATCTCTTCCGCATACGAAACGTTATACCCGTTCGCATTGCCGCTTGAATAGGTGTATTTCGTCGCATTTCTCCCCAAAAACGTGACCGCGCTTCTTTCGTGATAAGAAACCGTTTCTCCCGCAAAAAGGAACAGGTCGCCCGCGGAGGAATAACCCAAATTGTCGCCGCCGGTTACAGGCGTACCGATTTTGCGATATTTTCCGTTCTTTATTCCCGTATAAGGATACTTCTTTTCTCCGATCGTTACTTTTATACTTTCATACGTGAACAGCGAAGAATACTCGTACACGCCGTCACTCGCGACGACCAAGTCTTCTCCGCCCGAACGAACCGTAACTTTATACGAACCGCCGATTGCATTTCTGATCTCTTGTTCGCTCGGAAGCGTTTGCGTCTTAACCTGCAAATTCGATGCGCCGCTGTTGTCGCCGGTTTGCGCATTGTTCCCCGAATTGCCACCGTTTCCTTCGGGTTGACCATTATTCCCCGAATTGCCGTTATTATCTCCGTTTTGACCGTTGCTCCCCGAATTGTTTTCCGCACCGTGCTCGATTTGTTCTACCGTGTCGGAACTTGTGTTTTTGTTTTCCGTACCGCTGTTGTCGTTTCCGCAGGCGGTAGCGCACAAAAGACAAAACACCATCACGAGTGCGAATATCGCTATCGAGATTTTCTTTTTGCATCCTTTTTCCATTTTCTTTCTCCTTTTTGAAATAATAAATATAAAAAAGCGTTACCCGTCAGACGGCATAAGAATGCCGATCCACGCGTAACGCTGTATTTTTTCCTATAGTAAGTTGTTGCGTTGTTAAAAAAACGGGCGAATTATGCCGTCTGTCTGTCTGTC
>JAFPXC010000018.1 GCA_017394805.1 Clostridia bacterium
CCCTCGCTTCGCTCGGGACTTCCCTCCTCCCTCGCGGGAGGCGCTCTCACCAAAAGCAAAAACCGTAGTGTCAAAGACACTACCTTTTGTTTAAAGGGGCACCCGCTCAAACCTTCGGCTTGCGGCAAGAGTTTCTTCTTCACAACGCGCAGGTCGGGATAGCCCCTCGCTTCGCTCGGGACTTCCCTCCTCCCTCGCGGGAGGCGCTCTCACCAAAAGCAAAAACCGTAGTGTCAAAGACACTACCTTTTGTTTAAAGGGGTGCCCGCTCAAACCTTCGGCTTGTGCGGGCACCCCTTTAACAAAAAACGAACCGCTTACGCGATTCGTCTCGGTTTTTGCTTTTGGTGGAGATGGTCGGGATCGAACCGGCGACCTCTTGAATGCCATTCAAGCGCTCTACCAACTGAGCTACACCCCCATTGCTTTGTTATTATACACGATTCGTACGTGTTTGTAAATTGTTTTTGCCACTTTTTCAAAAAAATCTTTTCTTGATTTGGGCGGGCTGATATGGTACAATGATAACAGACCTTCCAAAGGAGCAAAATGAATGAAAACCTACGATTTCTACGGCTGGGAAAGAGCGAACGTGCTACCCATCAATCCGAAGTATCAAAAAGTGGGCACGCCCCGCAACCTCTACGACCTTTTGTCAAACATTTGGTGCCGCTATAGTTGCTCGTCGCGTATGCGCCCTACGTGGAGCGAAGACAACAAGACCTTGGGACAATGCACCATCACGTCCTTCCTCGTACAGGATATCTACGGCGGCAAGGTTTACGGCATAGATTTGGGCGGAGGCGCGGTGCATTGCTACAACGACGTGAACGGCTGCGTGTTCGACCTGACGAGCGAGCAGTTCGGCGGCAAACCGCTCGTGTACGAAAACAACCCCGAACAGGACCGCGAGAGCAAATTGGGCATAGCGGACAACTGCGAACGCTACTCGTACCTCGTCGCCGCGCTCGACAAGGCGCTTGGTATCGAATAGTTCGCTACGTATAGGGGTATTGGCGACCATAGAGTCGCAATAGCAAAAGGATGAGCGACCTCAAACTGATCAATTTTCGCGATATGGGCGGGCTATCCACCCCCGACGGCAGGATACGGCAAGGCAAAATCTACCGTACCGCTATCTTCGCGCCCAAATGCAAGGCCGACAAGGCGTATATCCGCAGTATGGGGCTTGACGAAGTGGTCGACTTCCGCACCGTGGCCGAATCCACCGAGAAGCCCGATTGGCTCCCCGACGGGGTGGCACACGTCAACGCGTCCATCTTCGGCGAGAGCGACAGCAACGGCATCGCCCCTACGGCCGCCGCCATTCGCTCCTTTTTCCGTATGACCGAAGCCGAATTGGACGAAGTGCGCGCATTCGTGCGACGGCAGTACGGCGAAATGCCCTTCAGCGCGGGCTACCAAGAGTTGTTCCGCCTCATGGACGAGGGCAAGACCTTCGCCTTCCATTGCACGGCGGGCAAAGACCGCACGGGCGTGGGCGCAATGCTCATCGAGTTGGCTTTGGGCAGAAGTTGGGAGCAATGTCGACAGGAATACCTGCGCTCCAACGAGTGCCGCGCCGAAGAGACCGAGCGAATTTGCCGCTTGGTGCGCCTGGTCACGCGCAAACCCTATATCAACCGTTTCGCGCGGGATATGATCACCGTACACGACTATTTGTTCGACACGGCGCGGGACGCGATCCTCGCCGTTTACCCCGACGCAGACGCCTTTCTCCAAGAGGCGCACGGCATAGACGAGGAACGCCGTCGGCATTGGAAATCCCTATACGTAGAGGGGAAATAGATACCAAACGGCGTTTTACAAGAAGACGGCACGCATATCGGCGTGCCGTCTTTCGTTCTTCTCTATGCTTATCGCCCCAACAAGTCCATCACCACCTCGCGGGCAATGACGATGCCCGCCACGGGGGGTACGAACACCGTAGAGGCGGGCGTGGCGCGACGAGCTGGGGCGCCTTCCTCGGGTGCGAAGAGGGGCGTAGCGGCAGGCTCGGTGGAATAGACCACCTTGAGCTTGGTGACGCCGCGCCGTTTGAGCTCCCGCCGCATCACCTTAGCCAAAGGATCGGTGTGCGTGTCGTATAGGTCCGCCACCGTCAATTTGGTCGGATCGAGCTTGTTGCCGCACCCCATCGCCGAAATGAGGGGCGTTCCCGCCGCTTGACACCGCACGGCAAGGTCGATCTTGGCGCTCACGGTGTCGATGGCGTCCACCACGTAGTCGTAGGCGGCGAAATCGAATTCGCCCGCGTTTTCGGGCAAGTAAAAGGTCTTGCGCTTCTCCACCGTCGCCGAGGGGTTGACGGCCGTCACGTGCCGCGCCATCGCGTCCACCTTGTCCTCGCCCACCGTATCCCACGTGGCGATAAGCTGGCGATTGATGTTGCTCGGAGCCACTCGGTCTGCGTCCACCAGCACGAAGTGCCCCACGCCCGTGCGCGCCAAAGCGTCCACGACGTTGCCGCCCACGCCGCCCAAGCCGAACACGGCCACGGTCTTGGCGGACAGTATCTCTATTTTTTTTTCGCCAATCAGCATAGCCGTCCGCACGAATTGAGATTTCATAGCCGTCTACATCCTCGTATAGTTGAATGCGCACTCGCATTGTACGCAATATTGTCGTCCCACCGACTTTTTGACGTCGGTAGAGCCTATCGCGCCGACGGTGGTCTCGGTGCGAATACAGTTGTCGGTGAACGCCGCTTCCCACTTGTACATAAAGGCTCTTCTTCTTTTCTATTTCATTATACCATACTTATCACTCGGTTTCAACGAGAAAACGTGTTTTACGCGTTAAAGTCCCCCTAAAAACGATGTGCGTCTCCATCCTAAACGGCGAAAATCGGGGCGCGAGGAAATTTTCCAAGCGCCCCGTTGCCGACGGTGTTCCATCCCCGTCGGCAATCGACATATCAGTTACGCTTCAATAGGTTTTGTGTTGAAAGCGGCATTGCCGCTTTTGTCGGGGAGCAATATCCCCATCGTCAGTCAAGTTGCAGGATATGTTACCGCACTGATCGGCAAACGCAGCGCCTAAAGCATTGTTACGAAAAGAAACCCACGTATATGGTTTTTTGAGCGCAATACGCCGACGTTGGCGTGCGCTCCCCACGGGGTGGCCGGATAAGCCTTTGTCTATGGCAAAGACTATCGGGCCCCTACCCCAGTGGGGGAGCGCACTGCGCAAGCACGGACGGAATAGGCGCGAGTGGGAGAGGGGCACTTTGCTAAGGCAGAGGTTTGCGCGCCGTCTAGGGCGACCTCGGTCGACGGTGAGAATACGGTCACTAGCGTTTGGCTTCCCCAAGGGTGGCCGGATAAGCCTTTGCCTATGGCAAAGACTATCGGGCCCCTACCCCAGTGGGGGAGCCAACCACAACATTCAACCCTACGCCGTGCGCATAAAATGCGCTCTGCCTTTTTTATATCGGCGTCGTTGCCTGTGCGAGCACGGCACGGCGTCGACATAAAAAACAACCCTACGGGTTGGCGTAGGGTTGAATGTTGTGGAGCTAGTGGCCGGATTCGAACCGGCGACCTGGTGATTACGAATCAACTGCTCTACCTGCTGAGCCACACTAGCATTCGCTACAATATAGTAGCATATAACCGCGCGTTTTGCAACACTTTTTTGCAAGAGTTTTTGCCAAATCACGCATTTTTTCGAAGTTTTTGACCATTTTGCGGGCGTTTTTTCGCGCCGCAACTATGCGTTCTTCGCTTTCTTGACGGTCTTGGCGGCCACCACGATGACCACCACCATCACGATAAGCAGCACCACGGGCACGATGAGGATATACACCAAGGTCAGCGCGTCGTTGCCTTTTTGGGGCGCCTCCACTTTGGCGATGGTGACGCGATTGCCGTTGGCGGCGTTGTCCACGACCAACTGCTCGTTGACGGTCGTCTTGCCCTCGCCCTCGTAGCGCACGGTATATACGCCGTTGTCGAGGCTGTAGAGCGTATAGCGGCCGTCTTGGTCGATGGCCGCCTCTTGCACCACCTCGTCGTTGACGTCCAGCACGGTGGCCTTTTGATAGCCCTCGGCCACGCCCGTCAAAATGTTGGTGACGGGATTATTGCGCGCGTCCACCTTGACGAAGTCGGTCGTATGACGATAGAAGGGGTTTGCGATCGACCCCTCGCGCTTGACTTGGCGGAAGTTGTACCCGCGCAATCCGCGAATATACTCGGTGGAGGAGTCCAGCGACGGCAGCACGTTGCCGTAGTTGTCGGTCTGCTCGTCCTCGTACATCGTGGTGAAGTAGTAGTCGATGATCATACAATGCGACTGCGGGCCGTACTTGTCGGCCAACGCCGTGAGGTGCGTCCAGCAAGCCAAACCGCCGATGCGCTCGGTGAGCGCGGCGTAACGCGCACGGTCGCCCTCCAACTTGGTCAGTTGCGCCCGAAGGTCGGCCAAGTCGGAAGCGCCCTCGCCGCGTTGCGCGATGGCGTACTCGGTCGAGGCGATGGAAGCCTCGGTCATCATCTCGTAATTGCGATACACCATAGACATACCGCCGTAGGCGTCCACCGCGATATTCTCGGCGGCGATATCCGCCAACGCGTCGGCGCACAATTCGGCCGTCCAAGTGCCGGCGGGGATCTCTTTGCCGCCCATGTGGTCGAGGCGCATACCCGCCACGGTGGCGGTGTTGCACATATAGGGGTCCACCAAGGACACCCGCTCGGGCACGAGGTTTTGACCGATGGTACCCGCGTTCTTTTGATAGATGAGGTTTTGGGTGGTGGCCAAGACCAACTGACCGCCCATCGAGTGACCGACCAAACGCCAAGGCTTGTTGTACGAAGCGCCCAAGCCCGACTTGATGGCTTCGCCGAACAAAACCGCGACCGAGTCGTGGGGATTCTTCGCGGGATCGCCCAACGTGCGCTTGCCCTTGTTGTTGGACACGAAATAATTCAGGCCGATGTCGTTGCCGTCCTCGTCATAGAGGTCGGACGTCCATATACGATAGTCCTCGTCGATGCTGATCTCGGCGAGCTGGTTCCAATAAAAGTGCCCTACGTTATACCCCATTTCGAGCAAAATCTGATAATACTCGTCGTAGTACATATAGGGATCGTAGCCCTTGTCGGCGAACAAACCGTTGGTGGCCGCCCACAGGGACACGAGGTCGCGGCGATTGTATCCCTCGGTGATTTTCATACCGTGCGTGAAGATAAGCGTGGGTTTGTTGGGGTCGAAATTGGCGCCTTCCGTCCCCGCTTTCTTGGGAATGCGACTATCCGTGCCGTACCAATACAGACCGTAATCCAAGGCGGTGAACACTTCGTCGTCGAAGCCCGGCGTCTGCTGATAGTAACTGTCGTACGCGAAAGCGGTCTCGGCAGGCACGAAAGCCGCCGCGGTGGCCAAGCACAACGTCAAACAAAGCAGACAGACAAAACTTATCGTACATATACGCGCAATTTTCATATTGATACCTCGCTATATTCCAATATACCACACTTCGCGGGCGTAGTCAATGCGGCTCGGTCAATTTTGGTGCTCATTTGTACGAAATCGAACCTCTTTTTTTACAAAAAATACAATACCATATTATCGACAGATTATTGACAGCATACGCCTGCGCGCATATAATTTAGATATGCAAAGGAGGAGTTTGCTATGGATACCAACGTCAGACCCGAAAAAATGCAACGCATTACCACCACCGCTCTCGCACAAGCCTTTATCGCCGAGCAAATAGACGCCATCCGCGCCCAAGTCGGCGACAAAAAAGTGCTGCTGGCCCTTTCGGGCGGCGTGGATTCGTCCGTCGTGGCGGCCTTGCTCATCAAAGCCATCGGTCGGAACCTCGTGTGCGTACACGTCAATCACGGCTTGTTGCGCAAAGGCGAGCCCGAACAAGTCATCAAAGTATTCCGCGACCAAATGAACGCCAACTTGGTGTACGTGGACGCAGTGGACCGCTTTTTGGATAAGTTGGCGGGCGTCGCCGACCCCGAGCAAAAACGCAAAATCATCGGCGCGGAATTCATCCGCGTCTTCGAGGAAGAAGCCCGCAAGCAAGAAGGCATAGCCTTCTTGGCGCAAGGTACCATCTACCCCGACATTCTCGAGAGCCACGGCGTCAAGGCCCACCACAACGTAGGCGGCCTGCCCGACGACCTGCAATTCGAGTTGGTCGAGCCCGTCAAACTGCTCTTCAAGGACGAAGTGCGCGTGGTCGGCAAGACCTTGGGGCTTCCCGACAATATGGTCTACCGTCAACCCTTCCCCGGCCCCGGTCTGGGCGTGCGCTGTCTGGGCGCCATCACCCGCGACCGTCTGGAAGCCGTGCGTGAGTCCGACGCCATCCTGCGCGAGGAGTTCGATCGTGCGCATTTGGCGGGCAAGGTGTGGCAATACTTCACCGTCGTCCCCGACCTCAAATCCGTGGGTATCCGCGAGGGCAAGCGCGTAGAGGAGTGGCCCTGCATTCTCCGTGCCGTCAACACCAAGGACGCGATGACCGCCACCGTCGAGGACGTGCCCTTCGCCGTGCTGCAGACCATCACCAACCGCATCATCAACGAGGTCAAAGGCGTCAACCGCGTGCTGTACGACCTGACGCCCAAACCCACCGGCACCATCGAGTGGGAGTAAGGACGCGGAAATAGAATGAATTATGGCAATCGCGCACGTCGGTGCGCGATTGTACTAAGAAGGGAAAATGCAGAAATCTTTGGAAGAAAACGCCGCTAAAACCCCGCGCAAGCGGGCCCGCAACGCCACCGTCGTCGTGGCGTATATCGCCGTGGCGGTCGCTCTGCAGATCGTGTGCGCCTATCTCACGGTGCCCGCGGTCATTCCCTTTACGATGCAGACCTTCGCCGTCTTCTTCGCTTTGTGCTTTTTGGGCGGCGCCAAAGGCACGGCGGTCGTGGCCGTCTATTTGGCGATGGGTATGCTGGGACTGCCCGTATTCAGCGGATTCAAAGGGGGCGTGGCCGCCTTGTTGGGCCCCACGGGCGGGTACTTGTTGGGCTTCATCCTTTCCGCGCTTATCTATTGGCTCGGCGCGACCATTTGGCGCAAAAAAGCCGCCAACGTATGGGTACAATCCGCGCTATGCGTGGTAGGTCTACTTGCGTGCTACCTTTTGGGAACGGTGTGGTTTATCTACGTTTACCGCGCCACGGACAGTTGGGCGAAAGCGCTCTCTCTATGCGTCGTTCCCTACCTACTGCCCGACGCCGTCAAAATCCTTTTGGCCGTCACGCTATCGAAAACCCTGCGCAAAGCCCTGCCCACCGCCGCGACGATGCTGTAAAGGTCGCCGCAACGACTTGCAATCAAATAGTACGAAAAAACCGCCTGCCTCTACCGAGACGGGCGGTTTTTACGCGCAGATACGAGCGCGTTTTAATATGATGGAAACGTTACTCGGCGTCCGTACCGTCGTCAGCGGTCTCGGCGGGTTGCGCTTCGGCCTCGGCGGGTGCGCCCTTCACTTTCCACTTGCGCATCACGATGAACTTGTTGCCGAAGAAACTCATCGTAAAGGCGGCTATACCCGCGACGACTTGGGCGATGAGGTTGTAGATCACGTTGACGAACTCGGTCGCGTCGGGATCGTTGGCCTTGAGCACACCCTCCAACTTGCCGATGGCGGTCTGCGCGATGATGATGAGAATGGCCATAATGGTGTAGGCGACGACGCGGAACACCAAGTGATCGGGCACGTTGAAGGTCTTTTTGCGATTGAGGATAAAGGTGAGCGCTTGGCCCCAGATAGAACCGATGAGCCAGCCGAGGAAAGACCCCAAACCTTGCCCTTCGTCCGTGAAGTCGAAGAAGTACTTGCCGTTGCCCATGGCGATCCAACCGAAGGCGGCGTTCATCTTATCGGGAGAGGCCGCTTTGAGTATCATGGGCAGCAACAGCGTGATGAGCATCTGCGTCACGCCGCAGATCATGCTGAACAGCGTGAACAGCACCACCTGTCGAAGATTCTCGTGCGCCTTGATGTAGGCGATCAACTGTTTGAGACTTTTGGGCTTCTTTTCGCCGACGTTCTCTTCGCCTTCGACGGGGGCTTGCCCGTTTTCGTCTGCCTCTTCGACCGCTTCGACCGTTTCGGCGGCGGTTTCTTCTTGCCGTTGCTCTTCAAAAATTTCGTCAGCCATACTGAAAACTCCTCTCGGGGGATAAAACAATTATACCATATCGCGGCCTTTTGTCAATACGCAAAATCGCGCTTTCGGCGTCCGCCGCGCTCGCTCGGCGTCTTTTCGCCGTCCGCTCGGCATTGACGAAAGCCCTCGCACGTCGGCGCATACGCACGTCGCGCGTAGGCCGAGGCGGGCTTTCAAACGAGCGTAAGCGAATTTGCAAGGGCGGTTGTCCACATTTCCACATTAAGAAAATTTAATTATATTTTTTCGGGGCGTGTTTGACATTCTTTCGTGCGCGTGTTAGAATTGCTTTGCTTGTATTGCATACGAGCATATTTTCTTATAGAAAAGAGGTGTGCTTGTGTCTACAAGTGTGAACGAACTTATTGCTAGTAATCCCAATCGACTTGTCGGGCTGAAACAAGTCCTGCGGGGTATTGCCGAGGGCAATGTATGGTGTGTCATAGTGTCCTTGGATAGCGACGACTTCGTCAAGCGCCAAGTGCTCGAGGCGGTCGGTAATTCCAAAATATGCGTCAAGTATTTCGACAACAAGTCCAAGCTTGGCTCTATGGTGGGTATCGACGTCGCGGCCGCGGTGGTTGGCTTGGTCGAAGCGACTAGATGACGAGCGACCACGGGGTTGGTGGAGGCTCATCCGATTATTCTTACAAGGAGGTAAACAAATGCCAACGATCAATCAGTTAATTAGGCACGGTAGAGAACAGCAAGTGAAGAAAACCCAATCTCCTATCTTGCAAAAGTGTCCCCAAAGACGCGGCGTGTGTCTTTCGGTTACCACTACGACGCCCAAGAAACCTAACTCGGCTATGCGTAAAATCGCGCGTGTTCGTTTGAGCAACGGTATGGAAGGTACGGTGTACATCCCCGGTATCGGCCACAACCTGCAAGAGCACAGCGTGGTGCTTATCCGCGGCGGCAGAGTCAAGGACTTGCCCGGCGTTCGTTATCATATCGTTCGTGGCACTTTGGATACGGCCGGTGTTGCCAAGCGCAAACAAGCCCGTTCCAAGTATGGTGCGAAACGGCCTAAATAATCATCAAATCGGATGATTCAATCAACTTATCAAAATTATTAGGAGGAATTTTATGCCTAGAAGAGGTGGCGTTCCCAAACGTGAAGTTCTCCCCGATCCCGTATACAACGACAAGGTTGTGACCAAGCTCATCAACCAAATCATGTACGACGGCAAGAAGGGCACCGCGGAACAAATCGTTTACGGAGCATTCAAAATCATAGAGGAAAAGATGGGCACCGATCCCCACGAGGTTTTCTTGAAAGCCTTGGAGAACGTTATGCCCCAAGTAGAAGTTAAAGCGCGTCGCGTGGGTGGCGCAACCTACCAAGTGCCTATCGAGATTCGTCCCGAGCGCAAGCAAACCCTTGGTATCAGATGGTTGGTCAACTTTATGCGTAAGCGCAGCGAGCGTACTTCGGACGCCCGCTTGGCCGGCGAATTGATGGACGCCTACAACGGCGTCGGCGCCACGGTCAAGAAGAAGGACGAAGTGCATCGTATGGCTGATGCCAACAAGGCATTTGCACACTACCGTTATTAGTCTACGGTCGAGGTGTTGAGTCATGAGAGAAACCGCACTTACCGATATTCGTAACATAGGAATCATGGCTCACATAGACGCCGGCAAGACCACGACGACCGAGCGCATTTTGTTCTACACGGGCAAGATACGCAAGACGGGCGAAGTGCACGACGGCGCCGCCGTCATGGATTGGATGGTACAGGAGCAGGAGCGTGGTATCACCATCACGTCTGCCGCCACCACCACGCATTGGCACACCCGCGAGGCCGAATTGGACGCCGCGGGCAAACCCCACTATCGTGAGGTGACCATCAACATCATCGACACCCCCGGACACGTCGACTTCACCATCGAGGTGGAGCGCAGCCTGCGGGTGCTGGACGGTGCGGTGGCCGTGTTCTGTGCCAAGGGCGGCGTGGAGCCCCAATCCGAAACGGTGTGGCGGCAAGCCGAGCACTACCGCGTACCCCGCATGGCCTTCGTCAACAAGATGGACATCGAAGGCGCCAACTTCCTCAGAGTCATCGACATGATGAAGAAGCGATTGGGCGCGCCCGCCGTGGCGGTGCAGTTGCCCATCGGCGAGGCGAGCGAGTTCCGCGGCGTCGTCGACTTGGTGGAAATGAAAGCCATTCTCTTCGGCGAAGAGGGCGACAATGCCGATTGGCAGTACAGCCCCATTCCCGAGGATATGGAATTGTTGGCCGAGGAATACCGCGACAAGCTGTTGGAAGCCGCGGCCGACCAAGACGACGAGGTGATGGAGAAATATCTCTCCGAAGAAGAAGTGCCGTCCGACTTGCTCAAACGCGCCATTCGCGCGGGCACGGTCCAAAACCGTTTGGTCCCTGTGCTGTGCGGCACCGCCTACCGCAACCGCGGCATCATCAAGCTGCTGGACGCGATAGTGGACTATATGCCCAGCCCCGTGGATATCGGCAAGACCGAGGGTTTCAATCCCAAAGACAGCGAAGAAGTCGTGTGGAGAGAGCCCAAAGACGACGCGCCCTTCTCGGCGTTGGTCTTCAAGATAATGACCGAACAGTACGGCCAAATCGCCTTCACCCGCGTCTACAGCGGCACGGTGAAGATAGGCGACGTGGTGTTCAGTCCCAACCGCGGCGTGAAAACGCGCGTGATGCGCATCATGCGTATGCACGCCAACGATCGCACGGATATTGAGGAACTGCGCACGGGCGATATAGGCGTGCTCGTCGGGTTAAGAGACGTGATTACGGGCGATACTATCTGTGACCCCAAGCACCCCGTGGTGTTCGGTCAAATCAGTTTCCCCGAGCCGGTCATTCGTCAGGCCATCGAGCCGAGGACCAAGGCCAGCAAAGACAAAATGTTGGCCGCGTTCGAACGCTTGGCGGTGGAGGATCCCACTTTCCGCACCTACGTGGACAAGGAAACGGGGCAGACCATCATCGCCGGCATGGGCGAATTGCACCTCGAGATCATCATGGACAGGCTTCGCCGCGAGTTCAAGGTCGAGGCCGCCATCGGTCAACCGCAGGTATCCTACCGCGAGCGGCTCGCCGCCCCCGTGACCATATCCCACCGCTACGTCAAGCAGACGGGCGGACACGGTATGTTCGCGGACGTCAAGGTGGCCTTCACGCCCACCGAAGCGGGTTCGGGCGTGACGATGCAGAGCCACGTGACGGGCGGGGCCATCACCCGCGAGTACGTAGAGGCCGCCAAGCAGGGCATTCAAAAGGCGCGCTTGTCGGGCTATTACGGCTACGAGGTCATAGACTTCGACGCGGACGTGGTGGACGGCGCGATGCACGAGGTAGACTCCAACGCGTTGGCCTTCGAGATCGCCGGAGCGGAAGCCTTCCGCGAGGCCGTCGACAAGGTCGGTTGCGTGGTGCTGGAGCCCATTATGTCGGTGGATATCTACGTACCCGAGCAATGTATCGGCGACGCCAACGCGACCATCAGTCTGCGCCACGGCCGCATCCACGGCCAGGACGTGACGGACGGCAATTACGTCATTCACGCCACGGCGCCCTTGCGCGAGTTGTTCGGCTACGCCCAGGCGTTGCGGACGGCGACCAGCGGCAGAGGTAGTTTCTCGATGACCTTCAAGTGCTTCGATTTGTTGCCCGAAGAGGTCAAGAAGAAGTTATTTTTCTATTAATAGTATGAAAACAGTTGCTAAACTGTGAAAAAGTTGCTAAGATTATGGTAGCAACAACCCCAATTGAAATCTTTAGGAGGAATTAAACATGGCAAAACAAAAATTTGACAAAAGCAAAGTGCACGTTAACGTCGGTACCATCGGTCACGTTGACCACGGCAAAACCACTTTGACTGCTGCTATCACGATGTATTGTGCAAACAAGGGCAACGCCGCCGTCATGAAGTATGACGAAATCGACAAGGCTCCCGAAGAGAAGGCCCGTGGTATCACAATCAACACCGCGCACGTTGAGTACACCACCGAAAAACGTCACTATGCACACGTTGACTGCCCCGGACACGCTGACTACGTCAAGAAC
>JAFPXC010000019.1 GCA_017394805.1 Clostridia bacterium
CACAAGTTTGGAAGAATATATAGCCCTTGTTGAAGATTGGATAGAGTTTTACAATACAAAACGCATAAAAAACAGGAAGAGAACTTAATCCCTTCCTGTTAAGCGGTTTTTTATTGAGTGTCCCAAATGGGGTTCACTTCAATTCGTCGAGGGCTTTTCTTTTGCGCGCGCGTATGCGTTTCGCGCACGATTGCGCACGCTAATATATGGAATGACGCGAGCGACGCGCGGCGGCACGCCCCAAAGGTCTATTCGCGTTTGCCTTTGATAATAGAGATGGTCGCGTCTTTTTGACCGCCCGCCCAATGGGTGCCCATCGGGATATGCGTTTCGCCCTCGACCAAGAAGACGTGACTGCCGTCCTCGGCCTTGCCGCGGGTGGCCGACAGTTGGGGCACGGTGCCGTCGCCCGCTTTGCCCACGGTCGTCGTGCGCGTTTCGCCCTCTACCTTGACGCCCAGCTCGGTCGTACTGCCCACGCCCGCTATATAGTAGGTATCCACCAAATCGCACGAGAAGACCTTGCCCTCGGGCCTGTCTACATAGAAGCCGTCGCGGTAGGTCTGCCAATCATCGAATATCTTGCGGGTAGACAGCGTGGCCGCTTCCGCTTTGGTGGCCAAGGGATTGACGGTGGTAAAGGGGCGCGTAAGATACCAATCGTAGAGCGCGTCGGGCGATACCTTCTGCCCGTTCTCGGTAGCGCCCTCTCCTTCGAGGTCTGTCTGCAAGGCCAACAGTTCGGCGCTCGGCAGCAGTTGATACACCGACTTCATATTGTAGAGGAAGGGAATGATCATCTCGTCGTACAACTTGTAGATGGGCTTTTTGAAAGCCGAAATATCCAAGAGTTGCAATATCTCGTTTTGTTGGAACAATTCGCTGCTTTTGATGGCGTCCTCGTCGAGATAATAATCGATCAAATCGCGGAAAACGTAGGGGGTTTCGAAGGTGGACGAAGCCATATACGAACCGTAGAAAGGAACGGCCACGGCTATGAATTTGTCTATACGTGCACGGCTTTTTGCGCCCATGGCCAAATATTCGGACGCCACGATGCCCCCCATCGAATGCCCGATGAGAATGGTGTCCGTGTAGTTGTTTTGCTCCATAAACGCCGCGAGATCGCGGGCCCCAATACGGGTGTCGGTCAGCCAATTATAGTTGAAAACGACCACCTCGTACTCGTCGCCGAACTCGGCCTCGAGCCCTTCCGCCCACCATTTGTAGCTGTTCAGGGCGCCGTAGCGGATATGCCCCTCGTACCCTACGGGCACGCCCACCACGTTGGGATCGGCGTTGCCCTCTTCGTCGCACATGATGCGCCGCATAATGCTTCGGTCGTTGTCGGCCAAGACGTCGCCCGCATAATCGAAGAGATCCAGCCACTCGCCCAACAGGCTATCCACCGTAATATTGACGTGCGTTTCGTCGTATACGCCCATAAATTCCAACAGATCCACGTCGTCCGATTTGACGGGATCCCACAACGCCTCGCCCGTCTCTTTGTCGTATAGTCCGCTGGCCAACAGGCCGGGCAAAATGACGATGGCCTTTTTGCCGTCGTGCAATTTGTATTCTTGCTCGTACGTTTTTTCGGGCGTTTTCGGCGCGGCACAAGCCGTTGCTACGGCCATCAACAGACAGACGATCAAAACTATACCGACGATTTTTTTCATAGGCGAACTCCCGCCGCTTGGCGTTAAGGCAAGCGTATATATTCATCATACAAGAAAAGGGGTTGATTTTCAACCCCTTTCCGCATTTTTAGCGCAGTTTTGCGCGTTTCGTTTATTCGCCCTCGCCGTCCGTCACGTCCGTATCGGTCTCGGCGGTTTCTTGGGCATCCTCGAGGATCTCGCCCTCGCCGACGGTCTCGCCTTCGCGCGCTTCCTCGTCCTCTTCGGCGTAGTAGGGAGCCAGGGCCACCGCCACCACTTCGCCAGCGCCCGTCTTCATGATGCGCACGCCCTGGCCGGTACGGCCGATGACGCTTATCTCGCTGATATGGGTGCGAATGATGATGCCTTTGGCGGTGATCAACAGCACGTCGCCCGTCTCGTCCACCAGTTTGAGGTCGACGATACGCCCCGTCTTCTCGTTGAACTTGCCCGCCATAATGCCCTTGCCGGCGCGGCCTTGCACGCGGAACTCGTCGAGGTGGGTGCGCTTGCCGTAGCCGTTGGTGGTGACGGTCAAGACCTCTTTGCCCTCCTCTATCTTGTTCATGCTGACGACGTAGTCGTCACCGTCGATATCCATAGACTTGACGCCGTAGGCGGTACGCCCCATGGGACGCACGGCGTCGGATACGAAGCGGATGCACTTGCCGATACTGCTGGCCAACAAGACCTGGTCGCCGTCCTTGACGAAGGTGGCGGCCACCAGTTGATCGTCGTCGTCCATCTTGATGGCGATCTTGCCCGACGAGCGAATGCTCTCGAACTCGGCCACGGGCGTCTTCTTGATCTTGCCCTTGCGGGTAGCGAGCATCAAATAGCCTTCCTCACGGGCGGCGTCTTCCTCGCTGATGCGCAAGATGGTCGTGATCTTCTCGTCCTGCTCGATATTGATGATATTGTTGATGGTGCGGCCACGCCCCACGCGGCTGGCGTCGGGGATCTCGTAACCCTTGAGAATGTACACCTTGCCAAAGTCGGAGAAGAAGAACAGGTTGTCGTGCGTAGAGGACACGAACAGTTTTTCCACCTGGTCGCTGTCCTTGGCGCGGTGCGCGGTGACGCCGATGCCGCCTCTGTGCTGGCTCTTGAATTCGTCCATAGACGAACGCTTGATATAATTCTCCTTGGTGAGGCTGATGACGATATCCTCGCGGTCGATGAGGTCTTCCAAGTCGATATTGCAACCTTCGTAGGACAGTTCGCTACGGCGTGCCGTGCTGTACTTGCTTTCGATCTCCAGCAGTTCGTCGCGGATAATACCGTTGATACGCAAGGGATTGGCCAAAATATCGCGGTATTCGGCGATGGCTTTCTCCAAAGCGTCCAACTCCTCGATGAGTTTGTCCACCTCGAGGGCGGTCAAGCGTTGCAGTTTGAGCTCGAGAATGGCGTTCGCCTGCTTCTCGCTGAGGTCGAAACGTGCCATCAACTTGCTTTGGGCGTCCGCTTTGTCCGCGCTACCGCGGATAAGCGCCACCACTTCGTCGATATTTTGCTGGGCGATGACCAAGCCTTTGAGAATGTGCTCGCGTTCGAGGGCCTTTTCGAGGTCGAAGCGCGTGCGACGCTCGATGACCTCTTGTTGGTATTTGACGTAGGCTTCCAAAATCTGCTTGAGGTTCATGATCTTGGGATAGCCTTGGTCGAGCGCCAAGAAAATCATGCTGTAACTGACTTGCAAATCGCAATGCTTGAAGAGGGTATTCAGCACCACGCGGGCGTTGAACTCCTTTTTGACGTCGATGACCAAGCGCATACCTTTGCGGTCGGATTCGTCGTTGATGTCGGCGATGCCCTCTATCTTCTTATCCTTGACCATATCGGCGATGTACTTGATGAGTTTGGCCTTGTTGACCTGGTAGGGCAACTCGTGCACGATGATACGACTGCGGCCGTTGTGCTCCACTATTTCGGTCTTGGCGCGAATGATGCAACTGCCTCTACCCGTGCGGTAGGCCTGGCGAATGTTGTCCACGTCCATCACGATACCGCCCGTCGGGAAGTCGGGGCATGGCACGTATTTGAGCAGGTCGTCCACCGTAATATCGGGATCGTCCAGCAAAGCCACGGTGGCGTTGATCACCTCGCCGAGATTGTGCGGGGGAATGCTGGTGGCCATACCCACGGCGATACCGTCCGCGCCGTTGACCAACAGGTTGGGGAAGCGGGCGGGCAACACGGTGGGTTGCATCAAAGTATCGTCGAAGTTGGGATAGAAATCGACGGTCTCTTTGTCTATATCCCGCAGCATTTCGGCGGCGATACGGCTGAGTTTGGCCTCGGTGTAACGCTGGGCGGCGGCGGGGTCGCCGTCTACCGAGCCGAAGTTGCCTTGGCCGAACACCAAGGGGCAACGGATGGTGAAGTCCTGCGCCAAACGCACCAACGCCTCGTACACGGCGCTGTCACCGTGGGGGTGGTATTTGCCGAGGACGTCACCGACGATACGCGCACACTTACGGGTGGGCTTGCTGTAATCCAAACCCAATTCGTTCATGGCGTACAAGATACGGCGATGCACGGGTTTCAATCCGTCCCTCACGTCGGGGATGGCGCGGCTGACGTTGACGGCCATCGCGTAGGCGATGAAACTATGTTTCATCTCGTGCTCGACGTCAACGTGAATGATTTTGGTATTATCGACTATTTCTTCGTATTCGGGTTTCTTATTGCTCATAGCGGTACCTCGTTACACGTCCAGATCCTTGACGATGGTCGCGTTCTCTTCGATGAATTGGCGGCGCAGTTCGGGTTGGTCACCCATAAGGAGCGTAAAGATTTCTTCGGCCTTGACCGCGTCTTCCATCGTCACTTGCACCATGGTACGGGTGGCGGGGCTCATCGTGGTCTCCCACAACTGCTCGGCGCTCATTTCGCCCAAGCCTTTGTAGCGTTGCAGGTCGCCGTTTTTGCGGCCGTTTTGGGCATAATACTCTTCCAAAGCCGCGTCGTCGTAGAAATACAACTCCTGTTTGCCCTTTTGAATCTTGTAGAGAGGGGGTTGCGCGATATACACGTGCCCCAACTCAATCAACGGCTTCATAAAGCGGTAGAAGAAGGTCAGCATAAGGATACGGATATGCGAGCCGTCCACATCGGCATCGGTCATGCAGATGATCTTGTTGTAGCGCAGTTTGGTCTCGTCGAAGTCCTCGCCGATGCCGCAGCCGAACGCCGTGATCATAGACTTGATCTCCTCGTTTTCGAGGGCGCGGTGAATACGCACCTTCTCCACGTTGAGAATCTTGCCGCGCAGGGGCAAAATGGCTTGAAAACGACGATCTCTGCCCGTCTTGGCCGTGCCGCCTGCCGAATCGCCCTCGACGAGGAATATCTCGCACTTAGAGGGGTCTCTATCCGAGCAGTCCGCCAACTTGCCGGGCAGGGAAGCCGACTCCAAGGGGGATTTTCTTCTGGCCTCTTCGCGCGCCTTTCTGGCGGCCTCGCGGGCCTTTTGCGCGGTGATGGAGCGCAGGATGAGTTCCTTGCTCTCGCGGGGGTGCTCCTCGAGGTAGGTGCCGAAGCACTCGCTCATCACGCGGCTCACTACCGAACGCATCTCGCTGTTGCCCAACTTGGTCTTGGTCTGCCCTTCGAATTGTGGCTCGGTCAATTTGACCGAAATGACGCACACCAAGCCTTCGCGCACGTCGTCGCCCGTCAACTTGTCGTTCTCTTTGAGAATGTTCTCTTTGTGACCGTAATCGTTGATGATACGGGTAAGCGCGGCCTTGAAGCCGTCCAGGTGTGTGCCGCCCTCCTCGGTGTTGATATTATTGGCGTAGGCGTACAATATCTCGTTGTAGGTGTCGGTATATTGCATGGCGATCTCCACCTCGCCCGTAATGGTCTTGGCCTTGCCTTTTTCCTCGAAAGATTCCTCGAAGTAGAGGGGTTTCTCGAACATTTTCTCGTGCATGGCCGACAGCTCTTCGACGAAGTGAGCGATGCCGCCCTCGTAGATGAACACGTCCTGCTTGGGCTCGGCGCCGCGAAGGTCGGTCAACGTGATTTTCAGCCCCTTGTTGAGGAAAGCCAACTCACGCAAACGCGTAGACAATACTTCGTATTTGAAATGCGTGGTCTCGAAAATCTCGTTGTCGGGATAGAAGGTCACTTTGGTACCCGTTTCGTCCGAATCGCCGATGATTTTGAGCCTGTCGTCGGGAATGCCGCGTTGGAAGCGTTGGAAGAAGACGTGACCGAGTTGGCGCACCTCTACCTCGAGCCATTCGCTCAACGCGTTGACTACCGACACGCCCACGCCGTGCAGACCGCCCGAAATGGTGTAGCCGCCGTTGCCGAATTTGCCGCCTGCGTGCAACTTGGTGAGCACCAACTCCACGGCGGACACGCCCTCTTCGGGTTTGATGCCCGTGGGAATGCCGCGGCCGTTGTCCACCACGGTCACGGAGCCGTTTTTGTTGATGGTCACTTCGATATGCGTGCAGTAGCCCGCCAACGCTTCGTCGATGCTATTGTCGACGATCTCGCTGACGAGGTGATGCAGACCGCGCTCGTCCGTACTGCCGATATACATACCGGGACGCACACGGACGGGTTCCAATCCTTCCAATACCTGTATCTGGTCCTGATTGTAGGTATTTTCCACTTTGTTGCTCATATTTCCTCCGTTGATATTCTCGTGCACGCGCGTATACGCGCGATTATAGTAATATATAATATATTATATATTATTAAAAGGCAATTAGTAAAGTATTTTTTGAAAAAATGTTGATTTTTCTTGCGCGAAAAGTTACAATATCGATATGAACGTTACCAAAGTCATTCTCACGTCTTACCGCAATTATACACGTCAGGAAGTGGATTTTTGTCCCGCTCTCAACGTGATAGTCGGTCAGAATACCGCCGGCAAAACCAACTTGGTCGAGTCTGTCTATTTGTGCGGCGTGGGCAAAAGTCCCAGGGCTTCCAAGGACGCCGAAATGATCAAAATGGGGCAAAAAGAGGCACACGTCACCCTCTTTTTGGATAAAAAATTCCGTTCGCACCGCATCGACGTGCATTTATTGCCCGCGGGCAAAAAAATATCCGTAGACGGCGTTTCCATCTCCAAAATGAGCGATTTGATGGGCGTATTGAACGTGGTGTTTTTCGCACCCGACGAACTCAAAATCGTCAAGGCCGATCCCGCCGAACGCCGCCGCTTTATGAATATCAGCCTTTGTCAGCAGAGCAAGCCCTACTATGCGGCATTGTCGCGCTACAATCGCGTGTTGGAAAACCGCAACAAACTCATCAAAGCGGCCTCTTCACCCGAAGAATTATTCTATACCCTGCCCGATTGGGACGTTCAGTTGGCCGAGGAAGGCGCCAAAATCATCTTGGCGCGGCAGGAGTTTTTGGCCACGCTGCAAACCATAGCCGATCCCATTCATCGCTCTATCGCGGGCGAAGAAAACAATCTCTGTCTTACCTACAACCGCAAGGACGTCACCACCTACGACGCCGTCTATCAATACCTCATCGAGCACCTTTCGTCCAACTACGACAAAGAATTTCGCTTGGGTTACACTATTTGCGGGCCGCACCGCGACGATTTCAGCCTCATAAGCCGCAAAATAGACCTCAAAACCTACGGTTCGCAGGGTCAACAGCGTACCGCCGCTCTTACGTTGAAACTCGCCGAAATTTCCTATTTTGAAAAGAAAACGGGTGAAAAACCCGTCCTTCTATTGGACGACGTATTGAGCGAATTGGACGCTAACAGAAGGCAGTCTTTGATACAAGCGACCGAAGGCATACAAACCCTTCTCACTTGCACCGAATTTACCGAAGACGACGCCTATATCGGCAAACTCATTCAAGTCGTCAACGGCACGATATAAAACTATGTTTTATATGAAACAATAATAATATGTCTTACGAAGAAGATTCCATTATACAAACTTGGGTAGAAAATCAATGAATTAAAAGTAAAAGTCAAAAAAATGTTCTGCTGTTATTGTTTGTATTGCGACGACGTGGCGGTCGGTTGGCTGCACGACGGCGTTCTCAGTCTACGCGAAGTAGGTCTTTCTTTTTTACCCCAAGACGTCAAACTCCCTACGAAAGACGATAAAATAAAAGAACTCGTCATTCCCTTTGACTACGCCTCGGCCGAATGGCTACCAAAAGCCGTCCAAAGCACGGTTTATATACTGAAACAAAAGCGGCATTAACCGTTTGAACAAAAAAACAGTATTTTCACAAGGATCATACTGTTTTTTCTTTATCTTTTGACTTGATAAAACGAATATATCTAAGCCTTATTTTATAATATTTTATTCTCTCTATTCAGTTTTTTTTTCTTTATGCTCTTGCACGCATGGGCAACACCAAGAAGAGGTAGTCGTCCTTATCCACGGGCGTGAAGATGCAGGGCGAATTGCTGGTCTTGACGTTGATTTTGATATACTCGTCTTCGATGGAATTGAGAATATCCTGCAAATAGCGGCAGTTGAAACTGATGACGCAGTCGGTACCCGTAATTTCGGCGGGAATGGTCTCGTGAATATTACTCACTTCCGAACGGCTGTCTATCCAAATCATATTCTCGTTGAGTTCCAACTTGACGGTATTATTCTTGTCCGAGCGCGAAATAATGCTCACGCGGTTGATGCTCTCGGCGAATTTGTCGCGGCTGAACACGCCGTAAGAATTGAAATCACAGGCGATGATATTGCGATAATTGATATAGTCGCCGATGATCAAACGGCTGATGAATTGGGTAGAACCTATCTCCACCATCAACTTCTCTTCGGCAAAAATCAACTTCACTTTATCCTCGGCTTCGTCGATGATGCGCACGATTTCGTTGAGGGCGCGCGCGGGAATGATATATTTGCCGTCTTTTTGCGCCTCGCAAGGCTTTTTGCACAATGAAAGCCTATACCCGTCCAAAGCCACCGCAGTCACCACGTCGTCGCATATTTCGAACAAACAACCCTTGAAGATAGGTCTGGTATCCTCTTGACTGGCGGCGAAACTGACCTTGTTGATGAGATCTTTGAGGTCGGCTTTGTCGATAGCAAAACTGCTCTTCTCTTCTATGCGATTCACCGCGGGATACTCGTCATATTCCATGCACTTGATGATGCTCTCGTTGTCGCCGTATTTGATGGTGAGATTCTTGCCTCCCACGCATTCGAGCGATATCACTTCGTCGTTGATGGTCTTGACAAAATCGGCAAATAATTTGCCCATCACCAATACTTCACCCTCTATCTGCACGTTCGCCGCCAAACGGGTGATGATGGACAATTCCAAGTCCGTCGCGGTCAACGTAAGGAATCCGTCTTTGGCTACCATTTTGATTCCTTCCAGAATGCTGTTATTCTTCTTGATAGGCATAGCTTTGCTCACTTTGAGTACCGCTTGCGATAATGCCAATCCGTCACACGATAATTTCATAATTCGTCTCCTTTTCTTCCTATTTATTCTTTTTGTTTAGTCGTATTATCCATCATAACGCGTGTTTGGAAGTTGAAAACTCGCAAAACAACACGATATTGTAGGTATTTTGACAGTTTGTCCGCTATATATGGGCTTGTCCGTGTGGACAACTTTGTGGATTATTTCATTCCTCTTTGTGGAATGGTGGGTTACTTATTGAGTACGAGGTTTTTGATGTCTTCCACGATGCGTTCCGCGTTTTTGTCCGTGCCGATCATACGTCCTATCTTATCCCGCGAAGAGATGATGGTGGAGTGATCTTTGCCGCCGAAAAAGTCACCTATTGCCTTGAGGGGAATGGACGGCAGCAGCACGGTGATGACGTAGATGGCGTATTGACGTGGAATGACGAATTCCTTGTTTTTTTGCTTGCCCAAGAGGTCTTCTTCTTTGATATTGAAGTAATTGGAGCAAACCGTTACCACCGTTTGCATGGTGATATTTTCCTTGGCCGTCATCACGCTGTCGTGCAAGGCTTCCTTGGCAAATTCCACCGTGATACAATCGCACTTGTTGAGTTTGGCGTACAGCAATACGGTTTTGAGCATACCGCCCAAAATACGGATATTGGATTTTTCCGTCTCGGCCAGATAATACAGCACTTCGACGGGTACGTTCATCAACATACTATTGGCCTTCTTTTGCAAAATGGCAACTCTTTCCTCGAAAGAAGGATAGTCTATCTTGACCAATATACCCGACGCAAAGCGGGAAGAAAGTCGTTCGTCGAAGAACGAAAGGTTGTTGATAGGTCTATCCGACGTCAATATGATTTGCTTATTGGCGCCGTAGAGATCGTTGAATATATGGAACAACGCTTCCTGCGTTTTTTCGGCCTTTTCCAAAAACTGTATGTCATCTATCATCAATACGTCTTGCGTGCGGTACTTTGTGTTGAAGTTTTGCATAGAATCCGCGTTCTTGTTGTTGCGAATGGACGAAACGTAGTCGTTGGTGAAGTTTTCGGCCGTGATATAAAGCACCTTATATTCGGGATTGTGCTCCATCAAATAGTTGCCTACGGCGTTCAAAAGGTGGGTTTTGCCGAGACCGGGGCGGCTGTAGATAAACATGGGGTTGTAGTAGGACCCCGGCTCTTCGGACACCGAAAGAGCGGCCGCGGCGGCTATGCGGTTGCTGTCGCCTATGATGAAGTTGTCGAAGGTATATTCCTTGATGAAAGGCAAGCCGACGTTCTCGATTTTATTCTCGGGAGAGGTGATATTTTCTTTCTTGTAAAGGTCGGTTTCCGACTCCAAAATGACTTTGAAATCGGAAAACGGCGCGTTACAATTTTTCATGGCGTCCAATATATTGGGGCGGAAGTTCTTATCCAACTTGTCTTGGATAGACTTCAAATTGACGGCCAATATCAAAGTCTTGCCGTCGTTGTCGTAGGGTATGGCTTTCTCAAAGTAAAGTTGATAAGCCACCGAACTTACCGAAGGGAGTATTTTTTGCAATATATCGGACCAAATCTCTTTTATATCCATATCGTTTCCTTTGTTTACGGCATGTATGTGTAGGACGCTTCGCCCACGTAGTCGGTGAAGTCGGCGTCCGCGTTGCGCGCAAAGTCGCAGTTGGCGGGCAGATAGGTGTTGACGATATTCATCACCGCGGTTTCGAAGTCGAGATTGTCGGCGTCGTCTTTGATGAAGGACATCACCATTCTGTTCTCGTCGTAGTCGAAGTCGTTGACGAACGAGGTCACCAACGAACGGTTGAGTTGCACGTCGTCGTATTCGACCATCAAAGTAAGGTACAAAGTATCGGGCAGCAACGCCACGTTTGCGGATACGCCCGCTTGCGTCATATCCACCTCGACGGTAGCCAAAATGTAGGCTTCGGCCGAAGTAATATCGAAGTCGTCCGTTGCCGTCGCTTTGGACACCGTGGTCTCCCACGAGGCGAACAGGTCGTTGTCCTTCGCGCCCACAAAGAAGATGCTGTCCACGTCTTGCACGTAAGCGCCCTTCGTATAGGTCAATCCCGTCACCAACTTATTGGCGAACGCACGGTCGGTGACGTGTACGGTCAATCCGACGTTTGTCACGTCTTCGGTGCCGTTCTTGACGTTGTACGAGGTGTAGGCCTTGCCGTCCGTATCGTGCAGTTTGCAGATGATGCTCTGCATGATCTCGTCCGACTTGTCTACGCCCGCCGTGGTATAATCCGCACGATTGACGCCCAAATTGGTGACTATCTCGTGATAGATATTGTTGAGCTCGATATAGCCCTTGCCCAAATTGCTGTCGGCGGCGTAGTTGCCGTACGCCTTGACGTAGGCGGACAATTTGGTATCCAGCATATCCCGCAGTGCGTCGGTCACGCTGTCGCAGATGGCGTCCACGTCCAACTGACTCTTGATATTGAGCGAATCCACGTGGGACAAGTTGTTGAGGAACTTCTCCAAGTCGCCGTCCGTCGTGCCATCGCTCAACGCGAAGCGGTTGATGGTCAGGTTGGTCTCGTAATTATCGAGAGCGTCGCGGGTGGTACGCGTGGTCATATAGAACACGGAAGGCAACGCGTTGGACGTCGCTTTGGCTTCCACTTTGACCGTGATGGTGATGGTCAACACGCCTTCGACCTGGTCGTACGACAATTCGACCGACGTGACGTCCACGTTTTCGATGGACTCGGACGTGATGGTGATGGCGTTTTGACTCTTGATAAGGCTCGCCAACGCTTTGTCGGACAACTTGGCGCCGATTTGAGCGCCGTCGTAGCGGTACAAGCCTTTCTTGGCGTAGGCCACGAGGTCGGCGGACAAAGACAGCCCGTTATCGGTGATATCGGCGTCGGTATAACCCGTCAGATTGAAGGTAGAGGCAAAATTGTTCTTGAGGTCGTTGAAGATATTGCCGCCGCCGCTCTGGAACCAATCCTTGTCGGGGCGTTTGTCCGCGGCGAAGAAGTAGTAGACCTGCATTTGGTCGTAGAAGTCCTTTTCGTCCGCTTCCGTAAAGGTGTTGGCGTTGTATCTCGCGCCCGCGTTCACGGGGCGACCGTCCACCCAAATATACATAGAGTCGGCGAAGTCGGCGACGTATTGCGCCTTGCCCAACTCACGCATACGATACATCAAAGTCTCGGGATCCGTCTTGTCGGGATCGGTGGCGGCCGTGTGCGTGTCGTAATAGTCGGCGATGCCCGAGATATCCGTCTCCACCATATAGTGCGCGGTGTTGTACACGCTGTCGCCCGTGCCGTTCTTTTCCAACTTGCCGTCGGTCAGATAGGCGAAAAGGGTGGGTATTTCCAGATTGCCCTCGTTGTATTTGATATTGCCCAAAGCGGACAACTTGGTCTCGAACACGTCGCTGATATTCTCTTCGACGGGCGCTACCATATCGCTCATTTTGAGGGAGAAGTCGAGACTCATCGAAGCGGACAACTTGTTGAGACGGCCGAAGAGGTTCTCGGTATCCGCTTGGTCGAGGTTGTTGATAGACACGGTCGTATAATATTTTGCGCGCGGCGCGTTGTGCTCGTCCAAGAGGGGTTGGTCATGCTCGTCCACGGGCTGTACCAGCCAAGTGGTCGTGGTGAGGTAGATCACCTCGGGCAGCAGTTTGGCGTTGGCGCCGGCGGGATTCATCGTCACCTGCACAAAGGTTTTGAGGGTTTGCTGGGAGATATGCACGGCCAAGATTTTGGCTGTGCCCAGCGTCTCGGTACCGTTTTTCACCTCTATACCCTCTTTGTACATACTGCCGATGATGGCGGCCAGGCGTTTGTCGGTGGCGTAGGTGGACAACTCGGCGTAGGCGCGTGTATCTTGATACAGTTTCGCCATGCTGATGAAGGTATCGTCTACCACCAGATCGCCCGCGTTTACTTTTTCAGTCGTCAACTCCTTGCCGTCGGCGATATAGTAGTTGGCGTTGAGGTCGTGGTAGAAGGCGGCTTCGTCGTCCGAGGTAGGCGCTTTGGCGGCTTGGTCGATGCCGAACACGGCGGCGTAGGCCGCCACGTCTACCGATTTCACCACCGTTTGGGTGTGAACGGCGTCGGCCAAAGTGACCGTTGCGTCCTCGCTTGCGGGATCGCGGCCGAACTCACGCATCAGGCGGCAGAGGTCTTGGTCGTCCTCGGCGTTGGAAGCGTAGGGTACATAGGTCGCCATAAACTCGGGATCCGCTTTTTGCTCGGCGGTGGGTTTGTTGCTCAACTTGTTGATGGTGTTGAACACGTTTTCCAACTGCATCGCCGTAGCGGGCGTGTTGCCGTAGACGAAGTTGACGTTTTCCTCTATCGTCTCGAACGCGCCCGAAACGGAAGTGCTCACTTGATCGGTGATTTTGGCGCTGTCGAACGTGGCGCCCGAGAATATCTTGATGAGTTTGAAGAGATCTTCCGTCACTGTGGCGTTGCCGTTGACGACGAGGTCCGAGGAGAACCGCGCTTCGGCTGTATAATTGCCCGCGTCGTTGTACATCAAAATAGACGCGGTCAGATACACGTCGTCGGGCAATAAGGTATCCATGCTGAAGCCCGCCGCAGGCTCTTCGGCGTCGCCGCCCGCCGCCGTTTCTTCCATCAATTTGGCGCGGAAGATAAAGTCGGCGTAGGTGGTGCCGTTCTCGATGCGGTAGGTGCAGTTGACGATATCCAACCCCTTGATGGTGTCGGTGTTGCCATCGGTGAGGTTGTTCAGTTTGCCGCTCTTGGACAGCAGGTCGGCCAAAGCGGCGCCGTCCACGTTGACTTTCAGTTGGGCGAGGGTGCGCGTGTCGCGGTACAGACCTTGCTTGATCACGTGGCCCTCTCCGTCCTTGACGTCACGGAAGAGAATGCTGTCCGCGTTCATTTTGGACTTGATATCCACGTTGTCGCCGAAGAGGTCGTCGGCTTGCCACGCCTCGGCGAGGTAGTATTTGCTTTGCAGATCGTCCAGCATCGCCTGCCCCGGCGTGCCCGTATACTGGGCGGGCGCATAGGTGGAATGATACATGGTGGCGAGCACGTTCTTTATTTGGTCGGTGCTCAAAAGGTCGGCGTCCGTCAAGGTCTCGCTGTCGGCGATCTTCTTCTTGCTGAAGCCCTGCACGATCTCGTAGAGAGAAGGCAGTATCAACGTGCCGTCTTTGACGCCTATCGTGCAGTACAATTTGTCTTTGAGAGTGTCGAACACGGTTTGGAACGCCGAGTCCACTTTCTCGCGGATGCCGTCCAAATCGAAGGAAGACTCGCCGCCGCCCAAACAGCGCATCAGGGTAGACAAAGTAGTGATGACCTTCAGCGAGTATTGCTCGTCGAACGCGTTGATGAGGAAGCCGGTGGCGTCCGTGCCGTCCTCGTTCGCGCCGACGTAGGTGATATTGCCCGCCTGGTCGGTGTGCATATAGATGGTGATGCCGAAGCTGAGACTTTGCGGAATGGCGTCTATAAACGTGTGGAGTATGGCCTGCTCGCTTTCGAGCGCTTTGCCCAACAGGTTGGAGATGGACAGCGTGGCGCGCAAGGACAAGGTGTACACGGTGGTCTCGCCTTTTTGTTTGATTTCCATCTTGCTCATATTGAGGCCGGAAATGAGATCGTTGACGTTGTCGGAGGGGGCTTCGGCTTCGCCGCCCGCGGCGGTGTTGCCCTCGGCACCGTTGATGAACCCGTCCAACGTGCCGTCCTCTTTGGCGCGGATGAAGAGAGACAGTAACTGCTTGTCTTGCAGATTGACCTTCATTTGGTCGTTGTTCCGCAAATTGATGCCCTTGATGTCGATGGCCGAAGTGATACCCGCGATATTATCCATATTGAGCAAGCCGCCCTCTTGCCAAAACGCCTTTTCCACGCCGTACTTATCTTGGATTTCGGTATACAGTGCGTCTAGATCGCCCTCGGTGGGCGTGGTCATTTCGGGATTGGAGAACAAACACTTCAATACGGTCATGAAGAGATAGGGCGTAATGCCCTCTTGCCCTTCGGGATCGTAGGCTTGCATCATAGAGAGAAGCATCTGCACGTGCGCCAGGCGCAGACCGACCGTCTTGCGCTTCTCGGCGCGGTCGATATCCACAAAGGAGAGGGGAATGCCCTTCTCGTCCAACGAAGCGAACACGGACACGACCTTTTGGTTGAGTTGGTTCATCACGGCGGGGGTTTCTTCCCCTTCTTTGGTTTCTTCTCCCGTCGTTTCGTCGCCGAAGAGTTTGGTATCGCCTACCGCGGCGTTGATGATCTTGGCCAACTCGCCCTGCAACTTCTCGCTGTAATTGTTGATTTTGATATAGGCGTCGCGGTCTTTATCCAAAGGATAAATGCCCATGGTGACGAACAGCGTCTTGGGCAGAATGCCCTTGACGACGCCGAAGCCCACGTTGGTAAACTTGGCGGCCTGGGGCGACAACTCCGCCAATTTGTTCTTGACGGCGTCTTGCAAATCCTTGTTGTTGAGCAACGCGCGGAAGCGCATCTCCAAGGTCACGGCGACGTAGGTATTCTTGTTGTAGTCGTCGATATCGGCTTGGGTGGGATCGTCGGGCAGATTCTTTTTGTGCTCGATGATCACCTGCGGAATGAGGACGTAGTCGGGCAGATAGACGGTGCTGAGGTCGATGCCCGCCTCGGCGGTGCCCATCGTCTCGTTGAGGTCCACGTTGGACAGCACCTGCGACACCACTTCGCCCACCAAAGCGGCGATTTGGTTGCCCGTTATCTCGAAGGTAACGCTCTTGATATTGGCGGCGTAGTTCTCGTCCTTGGTGTGGTCGAATTGCCCCAAAAGACCGCTTTCGGTGAAGTCGAAATGCAGTTCGGACAACAGGCTCTGCAACGCGTCGGCGCTTTGTTCGGCAACGCCCGCGCCCGTTTCGCCCGCGCCCTCTTCGCCATCGCCCGCTTCGGCCAGTCTTGCGAGGGGTTCCGTGCTCAGGAAGGCCTCGACGTACTCTTTTTGCTCGGCGGCGGTACTATTTTCGCTTTGTTCGGTCAACCCTTGGATATTCACGGCGGACAAAATTTTGGCGATGGTCAAAGGATAGCGGTTGGCGCTGACGTAGTAGTCCAACACGGTTTTTTCCTTGTCCGAGGCGCCGTCGTACACGTTTTTCCATTTTTTATTGGCGCTGAGTTCGGTCAAGACGGCGGCTTTCTCCTCGGCGGACAAAGCGTTGTATTCGGCCGTCAATTCGGTCGTAGAGCGCACTTTTTGGAAAAGGTGCGCGTTGAGTTCGTCGTAGAAGGTGGACAAATCCTCTTCGGTGTAGGTGTCCGTCAAAATCTTCTTGCGGTTGCGTTCGCCCGAATAGACGCCGCTCATCAACTTGATGGCCGAGCCGAATTTGACGCCGCCTATCATAGGCGAAACGAATTTGTTGAAAGCGATGGCCGAGCCGCCGATGATTGCGGCAATGAAAAGGGCTACTATCACCAGGCAGATGATGCAGCAGGTCAGACAGCGATGGCTTTTCTTGCCGCCGCCGGAACTACCCATGGTGACGGGATTGGTTGCTTTGCTCATAATTCTCCTCTTATTTCTGCCCCCGAGGGGGCGCGCTTCTTTGCGATGAATGCGCGATGCGCATACGCGGTGCGCACGCTCTTTATTTAATGATTATAGCACGCGCACGCGCGAAATGCAAGTGCCGACGCCAAAATTAACCGCCGATTGGAGGATTTTTCCATGAAAATCCGCCGAAAGACGGACAAAAACGGGGCGAAAAGGGCTGTTTTATCCACATTTTATCCACATCGGGGCACATTTTGTGGATAAGACGGTGGACAAGCCTATATGTAGTGCCGCGCATTTTCGCGCGGTCAAGCGGGTTCGCGCGCCCTTCTCTCTTGCCTTTTTCGCGGGAGTGTGGTAGACTGTAGCGGGAGGTGGCGTATGGTCATCGTTACGGGTGCTACGGGCGCTATCGGCAGGGAGATCTGTCGCTTGTTCGCCGCGGCGGGTGAAAACATAGCGGTTTGTTGTCACAAACGAGAGGAAGAGGCGGCGGCCTTGTGTCGGGCGCTATCGGATGAGTACGGCGTGCGCGCCGTTTGGCGGGCGGTGGATTTGGCCGATCCCGCGTCGATTCGGGCGGCGTTCGACTATTTTTTGTCCGTCTACGGGCATTGCGACTACCTCGTCAACAACGCGGCCGTGTCGCTGGTGAAGCCCGTGTCTATGATGAGCGAAGCCGAATGGGACGAAGTGATCGCCGTGGATCTGACGGCGCTTTTCCATACCTGCCGCGCCGTGCTGGACGGTATGTACCATCGCGGCGGCAGTATCGTCAACGTGTCCAGTATGTGGGGCGCGTTGGGCGCGTCGTGCGAGGTGGCCTACTCGGCCGCCAAAGCGGGGCTCGAGGGGTTCACCAAGGCGCTCGCGGAAGAATACGCGGGCACCGTGCGCGTCAACGCGGTGGCGTTGGGCTACGTGGATACGCCTATGAACGCGCACCTTTCCGCCGAGGAGAAGGCGGCCTTTTTTGCCGAGAATCCCACGATGCGGTGTCTGACGCCGCGCGAAGCCGCCGAGGCCGTCTACCGTGCGGCCGTGTCGGACGAAACGGGGCGGATCTTGCGCTTGGGGTGGTGACGTTTTCGATTGGCGGCAAGTGTCGCGGCAAACAACGCAATCAGGGGCGCCGCAGAGAGAAGCAAATTGCCCAATGGTAAGAGAAAACACAATACGTATAGGGCTTTTTGATACCGAATGAGGGTGCCGGAGGCGTAGCCCACGCCGCCCTCCCGATAGGAAGAGGGATAGACGGCGAGGTGAAGATACCCTTCGTCGCAATAGAAAAGCAACGTCAACGAACGGCCGTTCGCCCATCGGGCGAGGGCCGTTTTCGTATGCGGCAAGGCGAGGTCTTCCGCGACCAAACGGCTCCATTCGTCCAATAGTTCGGCCGAGTCGGCAAAGGCGTTCGCCACGTGTTCGACGGATATACTCGCTATTTCGACGGGGGTGCCGTAAACGTCGGCTATGCCGAGCGCGGCTTCCGCGTCTTGTGTCGGGGGCGGCAGACCGCGCACGAGTGCCGCCAGGGCCGAATAGGTGTCGCGCTCTTCCAACGTGAGGTACAACGCGTCGTTTGCGGACAGCGGCGCGTACCCGTTCGCCGTCACGGTGCGGTACGCCTCGGCGAACAGGCGATCGGCGGGGCTTGACGGACGAAGGAAACGCAGCCCTTGCGCGCATAGCGCCCGCCACGGTGCGTATAGGCGATCCCCTATCGCTTCGGTGAAGGCTCGGCGGCGGGCGACGGCGGCGGGCGTCACCGCCAAAGCGTAGTCCGCGTCCGCGATTATATAATATTGCCACAGCCATTCGTCCAATCGCTTGCGCTCGGCGGTCTTTTCTTCTGTCGACCGATCGTTCGCCAACGCCGCTTGGTAGGCGGCTTGGATTTGCGCGTCTTCGTAGCCGTCCGCGTTTTTTCGGCGCAGATTTTCGTAAGCGTAATCGGGGTTTATCTCGCCCGACAACAGCGCGAACAACAAGTATCGCTCTTCTTCCTCGCGTATCGTTCGTATGCACTTCGCGGGGTCGGCCGCTATCGCCCAACCGTCTACAATGCCGTACGAAATCTGCGTGACGGCGGGAGCAACGCCGTATTTCAGGCACGCGCCCCCTGCCGTCGTAAATAGAAGACTCAAAGAAAGAACCGCTATCACCTTGGCGGTCGGGCCGACGGCGGCCCTTCGTTTGGGGCGTAGCGGCGAAAGGCGCGAATACCGCCGTATGCGGGTTTTCCTTTTTCGGCGGCACCTATAGGTGCCGATGCCCCAATAATCGTGCAAAAATACGCACGCCGCGAGCACCCCGCCGTAGAGCAAAAAGAGTTCGCGCGCGGCAAGCAAAGGTAAAACGTGCGTGAGGTAGCGGTTTGCCCATCTCGTGCGTTCGGCCTCTTCGGCGGTCGTCACGCCCACCGAGGGCGGGTACTCGTCTTTTCCCAAGGCTTGGCCGAGCAATCTTGCGCCTATGGCGCCGCCGTGCAGGTTGCCTTCGTAGAGGGCGCGGTCGTGCGCCGCCGCCGCTTGCAGAAAAGAACGGAACGCCCGTTCTTCGTATTCCGTGAGGTCACGACGGGGCGAAACTGCGGCATAGTAGTCGAATAGGGGCTTTTCGGTCGGCGGCGTGTACCAGAATAATGCGCCCAAAGCGGTCGCCAATAGGTGCGAGAGGGGCGCGTCGGGCGCGTATGCGGGTGCGACGAGGGAAAGGGCGTCCTGCGTACTGCCCACCAAGTGCGCCAAAAAGTCCGAGATTCGGTCTGCGGAAAGGTCGAACCCCCGCGCGAAGGCGTTTATCGTCGCGGCCTCGTCGAACGCTTCCCCGAGGGCGAACGCGACGTCTTCGCGTAGCACGCCGCCCGACAGGCGTATGCGCAGATCGCCTTCCACGTGCAACCGAACGCCCCCAAGACGCAGACTGCGGCACAGGCTTTCGCCTGTTTCTTCCCCTAATAGAGCGCGAAAAAGGGCGTCGAGCGGCACGCCGCCCGCGCCCGATAATGCGCCGAGCGCACGCAAAAGCGTACTGTCGAAGAGGTCTGCGGCAATGGCCGCGAGCAGTGCGTGCACGTCGGTTTCTATTGCCTCTGACGTATCGGTTTGGCACGAATATCCCCCGTACGTACCCCCGTTTTCCGTTCCGTTCGCCCGTTCGGCGGCACCGCCAAGGCGAATGGTTTTGGCGGTGGCTCGCAAAGCGGCAAGTGCCTCCTCTATGGTGTAATTCGTGCCCATTCCGTGGTTGAACGCGGGCAAATACGCCGTCAATTCCTCTTCCGCGCGGTAGTAGCACGCCAATATGCCGAGCGCGACGTCCAACGAAAAGACGTAACCCTCGGCAAGCAGTCCGTTTTGGGCGTATTGCGCCCGACCGAAGAAGCCGCCCTCGACGTAGTCGCTCCCCTGCAACGTCGGCGCGAATCCATCGCCCACGGCTTTTCGCCCCGCATAGGGCAGGTTATATACGGTGCAAAGGCGTTCGATCTCCGTCGAGAGCGTGCGCACCGTGCTTCGCCGACCGAAAATCATGCTTTCGCTTGCGAGATAGGCGTATTCGGGCACGAAATCGCGTTCTGTCGCCTGCGTCGCAAGAAACGCCGCACAGCCGACGTCGATGGCCAAAACGACGAGTAGCACGAGGGCCGCCGTCGTCGCCGTCCGCCCCACGGCACGGGCTTTCGGACGGCGTATATGGGAGAGGGGCAGTTGCAAAAGCGCGTATATACATAGCGCGCCGCCCGTTATCCACAGGGGATAGGCGGCAGGTGTGAACGCCGCCGCAAGGCCCGTAGCCCCCCTTGAAAACGGCGCACGAGCGCCGAGGGCGGCCGAACAGGCCAGGGCAAACGCCGCCAACGTCGGCCACCCCGCTATGCGTAGCGCACGGCGTGCGTATTCAACCGATTTTCCGTTCCGCATTATACCATTCTATGCCGAACGTGCGCTGGGCGTGTGTTCGACGAGAAACAAAAAACCGCCCCAAAGGGGCGGTTTGCCTTGCTTTCGGCGGATTATTTGATGACTTCCAGCCCGCCCAGGAAGGGACGGAGCACTTCGGGCACGGTGATGGAGCCGTCCGCGTTTTGGTATTGCTCGACGATGGCGGGCAGTACGCGGCTGGTGGCTAAGCCCGAGCCGTTGAGGGTGTGTACGAAGGCGGGTTTGCCCGTCTTGCTGTCGCGGTACTTGGTATTGTTGCGGCGTGCCTGGTAGTCGTTGGCGTTGGACACCGAACTGACCTCTTTGTAGATGCCCATAGAGGGGATCCATACCTCGATGTCGTAGGTACGGGCCATGCTGGCGCTGCAATCACCCGCCGCAAGTTTGCTCAGGCGGAAGTGCAAGCCCAATTTTTCCATCAGGCGGCAGGCCTTGCCCACCAACTCTTCGAACGCCTCGGCGCTGTGGTCGGGGTGCGCGTATTGCACCATCTCCACCTTGTTGAATTGGTGACCGCGGATCATGCCGCGTTCTTCGGCGCGATAGGTGCCCGCCTCTTTGCGGTAGCAGGGTGTGTAGGCGAAGAACTTGAGGGGCAGTTGCGCTTCGTCCAAAATCTCGCCCGCGTACATATTGACCAACGCCGTTTCGGCGGTGGGCAGCATGAAGTGACCCTTCTTCTTGTCGTCCTCGGGCTCTTTGATCCAATACACTTCGTCCGCGAATTTGGGGAATTGTCCCGCGCCGAAGCCGCAGTTGTAGCCGAGCATATGCGGGGGCAGGATCATCTCGTACCCGTCTTTGAGGTGTTCGCTGATGAAGAAGTTGAGCAACGCCCATTCGAGTTGGGCGCCCACGCCACGGTAGAGCCAATAGCCGTTGCCCGCCAACTTGACGCCGCGCTCGTAGTCGATAAGCCCCAATTTGGTGCAGAGGTCGACGTGATTTTTGAATTCGAAATCGTATTGCGGTTTCTCGCCGAACACTTTGACGACCGCATTATTCTCTTTCTCGCCGGGCAGAAGGTCGTCGTCGGGCATATTGGGCAGGGCCGCGACGAAATTGAAGATCTTGTCGGCCAATTCGCCGATCTCTTTGTCGTCCGCGGCGATTTGCTCGCCCAAAGCGCGCATTTCTTCAAAGATGGGCGCTACGTCGCCGCCCTCTTTTTTGATGCGCGGGATCTGCGCCGAAACGCTGTTGCGGCGGGCTTTCTTTTGCTCGACCTCGGTCATTTTGGCGCGGCGCTCCGCGTCCCAAGCGAGCAGTTCGCCGAAATCGACGACGCAGCCTTTCTTTGCCAATGCGTCCGCTACCTTTTGGGGATTTGTACGAATGAGATTAATGTCTAACATAATGATACCTCTTTTGTCGCGCGGCAAGGCCGTCGACCTATATTTGCATACCCATTATATCGCGCCCGCGCACGTTTAGGCAACTCTTTACGCCCAAAAAGTGAAAGACCGAGGTGCGTGGCGGCGAAGAAGCGCAAAAGAATACAAAACGTATAGTTTCTTTTCGACTGCGAAGCGAGAATGGTACGAACGGCAAGAAAATATACAAAACGTATAGCCATTTACCCAGAGAAAATGTACAAAACGTATAGAATGTGTCCTCAAAGACATATACAAAACGTATAGAAACGACAAAGTGACGGGCTTGTCGTCGAATGGTATATACGAAATGCACAGCGGTGCGGCGCTGAAAAGTATACAAAACGTATAGAGTAAAGAAAGACGAGCACCCGGTCAAAAAAGGCGGATCGCATTCGTCCGCGCATATACAAAACGTATAGAAAACTGCGCCGCAAAGGTAAAACTATACAAAACATACAGCAACTTTTGCTCGAAAATATATACAAAATGTATAGAAACACAGCTCGACCGGGCGTTTGTCCCGTTGGATATATACAAAACGTATAGTCAAAGATCGCCACGTTCCGCAGACGGAATATACAAAACGTATAGCGGTATTTTGGTGTCGTTCGTTCATAAAATGAATGGCCGTATTTTGTCGTCGAGCCTATACAATGCAAATGGATAATTATCTTTCCGTGCCTATACAAAATGTATAGGAAGCGAAATCGAGCCAACGAAGGAACACGGTTCGGCGGCGAATAAATACAAAACGTATAGTTCCATACGCGCTTCAACGCGGTACGCATCGCATAGTTTCGCAAAGAATATACGCTACTCGCCTAAAACTATACGATTTGTACATTCATTGGTACGCTTTGGCATTTTTGTCTTGTGCTGTCCCGTTTTTCGGACAAAATAGATTGAAACGCCCTACTTGTGAATGATACAATGGGAACGGAATACTTCAAACAGAGGAAGCTATGAGAAAATACCGCTTGAAAATCGGCTTGGACGTCGACGATACCTTGTACGAATGCAACGCCTATGCGTTGGAATTGTTGCGCCGCGAAAAAGGGGACGATCCCCGCCTTGACCTCAACCAAATCGGGGCGTGGGGCCAAACGGGCGGCGTGTTGGACGAGCGACTCAAATATTTCGGCAATCCCGACTTCGTGCGCGCGCAACCCCTCTATAGAGGCGCGCAAGCGTTCGTCGCCGCATTGGCGGAGTTTTGCGACGTGTTTTTCATCACGTCGGTGCCGCCCGCTTGCATGAGCGCCCGCGCCGAGCGGCTTTTGGCCGATTTCCCCGAAGTGCCCGTCGAGAATATCCTGATCGGCACGCGCAAAGATATCGTCAATCTGGACGTGTTGCTGGACGACGGCGCGCACAACGTCACGGCCTCGCGCGCCACCTATCCCGTTCTGTTGCGCCGACCGTGGAACAAGGATCTGTCCGGGTTGCTGTCCGTCAACGGGTACGACGATTTTTTGCATTTGGTCGAGACGATCGCCGGCTCGTTCGTCGAGAAAAAGCCCGATTTGCGCACGGGCGGCGTGCTGTGCCTGGTGGGCCCGACGGGTACGGGCAAGACCGCGCTTGCCGCCGCACTCACCCGCGACGCCCGCTTCTACAAGCCCGTCACGACTACCACCCGTCCCCGCTTGCCCAAGGAGGCCGAGGGCCAGTACCGTTTTGTGGACGAAGCCGTGTTTCTTGCCGAGCGCGAGGCGGGGCATTTTCTCGAAACGACGGTATACGGTACCCACTTTTTCGGTACCACGGCGTCCGAATTTGCGGCGGTGGACGAGGGGCGTATCGCCGTGTTGCCCATCGACATCTGCGGCGCCGTCACGATGAAAAACCGCTTCCGCGGGCGCACACTTTTGGCGTTTACCACGGCCGAGAAGCGGCATATTCTGGCCAACGTCCTCTCTCGCGCCACGTCGGACGAGGAGAAGATCAACCGCTTGATGAGTCTTGACCTCGAACTTCGCAATATGGAACTTTGCGACTTCGTCGTCAATGCGGACGAGGGCATCGACCAAGCAGTCCAATCTATTTATGCGCGTCTTGGGCTGTAGTCTGCCGTTCGGCCGTCCGCTCGTCGTCGTTTGCTCGCCGACGGAGTCTTCGGCGTTCGACCTCATTTATAATAAAAAACGTCGGGAGTTCGTTCGCTCCCGACGCTTTTTCGTCATCCGTTATTCGGTCGGTTTGCCGTATTTCCACGCCATCAAAACGTTGGACAGGTCGTAAAGGACGGTATCTTCCTTTACGTAGGCGTAGGGCAGGATGCAGCCGTGCTGGTAGACCAATTCGAACTTCTCTTTTTGTCCGCTGTATACCCACCCGTTGGCGATATGGAATCGAGTCCAGCGTTGATGCTCGAGCGACGCAAGCTGCGCGTATCGCGCGAGTTTTTCGCCGTCGGGCAAGGCTTCATCGTTCAAGCGGAAGCAATCGGCCAGCAGATAGTGGTACAAGTCGCAATTCAAAGCGACCATGGCGTTGGATTCTTTTCGCCACAGATCAAGCACGAGATACTTGAGTCGTTGGTCCAGATTGTCGACGTATCCGGGCAAGGCGTTGACGCGGGCGGTGTATTTGGATATCCACAACAACATTCTCGCCGTCGATTCCTCGGTGGTGGCGGCGATATCCGCGGGCATCGCCGTCTTTCGGAGCGTGGCGTTACGGGCGCTTGCGTCGTCCATAGCCGCGGCCTCCGCCGTCATGGCGGTCACATAAACGCCCGCGTCGTTCTTTTCTTCCGTCCGAGCCCGCGCTATGGTGTGATAGAAGTGCGTATTGAACGAATCGATCTTGCGTTGCGCCGTATCCTTTTCTGTTTTGGGCAGGCCGTTTCGATCTTTTTGCGTTCGCACGGCCGTGCCGTCGGCGTCCGCTATGTTCGCGCGTATGCACCAATCCGCAAAGTCGTCCTTTTGGTCGTAATCGGCTATTTCCTCGTATTGGTTGTGGAAGGCGATGGGCTCGCTGAAGACGATCGTATTTTTGGCGGAATACAGACGGTCGTTGTTGCCGATGATATGCAGTCGCAAGATCTCGCCCGCGTTCCGCTTGGCGTCCTCGATAGACACGGTGTATTTGTCGATCCATTTCCCGCCGCCCGAAGACAAAAGGTCGTTGTTGGTGTTGTCCCAAATGACGACGAACACGTCCATGGGGCGTTGCGGTTGCAGAAGAGACGTGTTGACGATTTTTTGGGTAATGGCGTTGGCCATACGCACGTTGGCGTAGTCGTCGCCCGTCGCCACGAAGACGAAGTCGGGACGCGTGGCGCCGCCCTCGTCGTCAAAAGCGCGCAAGAAGTCGAGGTCTTGGCAGTTTTCGGCGTGGAAATTCAATATGGGATATTTCATCTCTTTTGCCAAGTCTTCGTGACGCACCGAGGACGGGACGGGCGTTTTCCCGTTGGCTTTCTCTCCCTTGACGAATTCCGTCTGCAACTGGCTGATTTGGTCGTGCAAATTTGTGTTCTTCCTGCCGCGATACGGCGTAGACGATCCGTTCTCTCCCACGAAAGACACCAGGCAATAGGGGCGTTCGTTCGCGACGCATTTGCCGATCCTATCGGCGTCCAAATCGTAGATATGCGCCGTATAGCGATTGGCCTCGAACCGCTCGTCCACATAGGCCGCGTGCGAATACATAGCCATCGTTGCGGCAAGGCCCGTGCCGCCGAAGCCCAGGCTCATCACGGTGACGTCGCGGTCGGGGCGTGCGAAAATGGTCTTCAATAAATGCGTGGACTTTTCTACGATCGCTTTTGCGATGACGTCCGGCTCGTTCCACACCGACACGATGAATCTCCGCGCAAAGGCCTCGGTCACGACTTTGGCGACTTTATCGACCATCTTCCATTTGGCCTTGTCCACGCCGTTTTTTAATTGCTCCTGTTCTTCTTTTTGCGCCAGCATAAACCGCTTGACGTCCTCAACCTCGGCCGAGAAGAAATCGGCCGCTTTCTTGAACGGGGGGGTGGCGTTCTTGAGAAAATTTTTGGCGCTCGGCGATACCGACAGCAGGTAGGATTCCACTTCTTCACTTTCGCCCGAACGCTCGTTCGCGTGCAATTTTTGCAGTTTTTTATAATAGTCCACCCTCAATTCGCGCAGTTTGTAGTCGTATGCGGCGTAGTTGATCTGGCGATTGGTGAGGATATAGTAGGAAATGCGCATTCCGTCGTTTTTGTCCGCTTGGATGCGGCAGTCGATATCCGCGAAGACCATCGCCATATTCCGCTCCTCGTTGGGCAGATAATCGTCCGAATCGAACGCAAACACGCAAAACTCGTTGTCGCACGAAAGGTAATTATGATTGTTAAGGCACATGATATCCGCAATGGACACCGTTTTTTTCTTTTGCTTCGTGAAAAGGCGCGTGATGAACAGACGGCGTTTGCTGGTCTCGGCCGAATAGGAGACGTACAAGAAGCCGTTGGCCATCACCTCGCGGCAGAGCTCGTCGCGGCGGTCAAACGGTTTCGGCGTGGGTATAGCGAACACGACGACGCACTTGGTCTTGTTCGCTTTCTCCTTTTTCTTTTCGTCGTTCTTCTCTTTCGCGTCTTGTTTTGCGTCCTCTTCCTCGTCCTCGCCTCCGTTATACTTGACGATGTCTTTCGCCAATAGCAGCGTTTCGTTGTTCAGTGCGGTGAAAACGTAGATATTCTTGCCGTTTTCTTTGCGGAAGCGAAGCATGAGGTAAGAATAAAATTCATAGTTGGCCGAAGACGATAATATGCCGAAGAACATCAATGCCGCATAGAGGGCGCTGCCATAATAAACGCAGATAAAGCCGTGAGACAACCCTTCGGCGGTCGCGTCCGCACCGTTGAACGTAAGGTGTCCCATTCCGTTGAACAGTCCGTGGAAAGTAAAGGCAATAGCTTTTGCGTATGAAATATCGTGTGCGCCTGCATAGCAGTATAGAAACACGTTCAGTGCGGCGCAAATCGCGATGGCGCAACCGATAAACCCGATTTCTATCAGCCATCTGCGGTGGGAGAATCGCCTGCGGCAATAGAAATACAGTGCCATTGAGCCCACGAAAAGCGCGGCAACGATGAACAGCGCGAGGATCGTCATTCCCAAAACGCCCCAGCCCGAAATGCCCGCGGGCAAGTCGTGCGGCGTGGAATCTAAGTTCGTAGATATGTCACGAATGGATTGTCCTGCTTGTTCAAACGCGGTGTTGAGAAGCGTGGTCATAGATAGTGTTCCGTCCTTTTCTTTTGTGATGAAATTCTTATTATTACTCTACCATACTTTTCTATTATTGTAAAGATACAAAATGAAGAAATCCACGCCCTGCCCGCGCGGCACGGCAAACGTTGCGGCCGAATATTTCCCGATGGCGTTTTTTTGTTTCCTCAAGCGGCGAAAGTATGGTACAATGGAGATAGAGTCCGTCCGAAAGACGAAAAAGAGGTAGGATATGATTACGTTTGAAAGCGATTATACCACGGGGGCGCATCCCGAAGTGTTGAAGCGGTTGGCGGAGACCAACCTCGAGCCGTTGGTCGGCTATGGGCAGGACGCGTATTGCGACAGCGCCAAGGCCAAGATACGCCGCGCCATCGGGCGCGAGGACGTGGACGTGGAACTTTTGGCGGGCGGTACGCAGACCAACGCGGTGGTGATAGCCACGATGCTCCGCGATCACGAGGGCGTCGTTGCCGCCGCCACGGGACATATCAACGCGCACGAGGCGGGCGCCGTGGAGTACACGGGGCACAAGGTGTTGCCCCTCCCCCAAAAGGAAGGCAAAATCGTCGCCGCCGACCTCGTGCGGTATATGGAAACCTTTTATGCGGACGAAAGCCACGAACACATGGTTTTCCCCGGCATGGTATATATTTCCCACCCCACGGAGTATGGCACTTTGTACACCAAGGCCGAGCTTGCGGCCATTGCGGCCGTATGCCGCAGGTACGATATCCCCCTCTTTTTGGACGGGGCGCGGCTTGCCTATGCGCTCGAAAGCCGCACGACCGACGTCACCTTGGCGGACGTCGCCGACCTCGCGGACGTCTTCTATATCGGGGGCACCAAAGCGGGCGCGTTGTGCGGCGAAGCCGTCGTGTTCACGCGAGGGAATCGCCCCGCGCACTTCCTCACCTCGGTCAAGCGTCGAGGTGCGCTGTTGGCCAAAGGTCGCCTCTTGGGCGTGCAGTTCGACGCGCTGTTCACGGACGACCTCTACTTCCGTATCGGCCGCCACGCCATCGACTGCGCGGAGAAGATGAAAGGCATCTTTGCCGCGCGCGGATTCTCGTTTTTCCTCGATTCCCCCACCAATCAGCAATTCGTTATTCTCTCGAACGACCAAATGGCGCGATTGCGCCGAAGCGTGGGTTTCTCCTATTGGGAGCCTTACGATTCGACGCATACCGTCGTGCGCTTCGCCACGAGTTGGTCGACTACCGACGACGACCTCGCCGCGCTCGCCGCCGCTTTGGACGAATTGCAGTCCTAACGAGCGAAAATGCGCTTGCAAAACGCAAAAACGGCGCGCAGTATATCGCGCGCCGCCTTTTTTGTCGCTATTTGATTTTTCTCTGCAGGTCGGACAGCAATAACCAAAGCACTACCACCGCGCCGAAAAGACGTAATCGTCCTTTGCTTTTGCTGTTCCTAAACGCTTTTCGCGCGAATTTCACGCGTCTACGCTCTTCGTCCGTCATAATCGATTTTCCAATGCGGGCTATGGAAGGCTTTATGCCAAATAGTATCTGACGGTAACCGTCGTTGAAAAACCGCTGGGCGTAGTGCGCAGTATCTCGTCCCCCTCGCGCATCATTTGATACATCGCGTTGCATACGCTGCGAGCGCGATTTTGCAAAAGCAACGCTTTTTGCACGTCGTTGGCGACGATATCGATATACGTCTTCCCCTCGGTTTTGGCTATTTCGAATTGCATCGACAAGTAGGATCTGATGCGGTCGGTTGTAGACTTTTTCTCTTTCGTTGTTGCCGTAGGCGCGTTTGGTGCGGCGCTCGCTTCCAGGTCGGCGACTTTTTCTTCCAATACTTCGATGCGGCTAAGTAACTCAACGATAATTTTGTCGTAATCCATAAATAAACACTCCTTTCTCGCTGTTATACTCACAGTATACATAAGTATTTTCGGTTTGTCAACGGTTTTTCGCAGTTTTTTGAGTTTTTTATGGAAATAACAATTTGTTCGGCGACGCCGTCTTTTTTCGGGCAAGCGGCGGGAGTGCGCCGCGGTTTATCCCAACGGCACGCATTGCGCCTGCTCGTCGAAGAACGGTTTGGCGATTTGGTATATTTTGCCCCCGTTTTGTTTGGATACGTAACTGCTGTGATTCGCCCCTTTGACGATGGCTATTTTGCTCTCTGCGATATGCTCGTGGATATACGCGGTGTCCGCGAGGGGCATGATGTCGTATTCCCCCGCCACCACGTAGGCGGGCGTATGGATGCGCGCCAGGTACTCGGGCGTAAAGTCGGGCAAGGTGAGCATCAGGTCGTTCAACTTGTCCTTTTTGAATAGGTTCATCACCTTGATTGCCAATGTGAAATACCACTTGAACCGCTTGGGGTGCGAGTTTGCGCCGCAGGACACGATGGCCGCCACCTTGTCGGGGTGGTTCGCCGCCAGCGTGATGGCCACGATACCCCCGTCGCTGTGCCCCAGCACGAAGGGTTTGACGCGCATCTTCGCGTCGATAAATTCGGCTACGTCGCGGGCCATCGATTCGTAGGAAATCTCGCCGGGGTCGCTGCTCTGCCCGTGGCAACGGCTCTCTATGCAGTACACCGTGTAGTCGTTGGCCAGATAGCCCGCCAACTCCGCCAGCGCCGTCTTGTCGCCCGCGTTGCCGTGAATGAGCACGACGGGCTGCGTCCCCTCGCCGTAGCGCACGTAGTGCATACGCACCTCGGACAACTGCACGTCGCTCTCTTCCGCGGCCGCCACCCGTTCGGGCAGTCCCTCTGCCTTCAGCGTCACCAGATTGTACCGCTTGCTTTCCGCGCGCACCACGCCGCAATAACAGCCGAGCCCCACGCCCGCCATCACCGCGACCATCGCCGCCACGATCCACGCCACTTTCCCTTTCTTCTTCATTCGTCCTTTCCTCTCAGTTCTATTATATACCGTTCATGTAAAATCGCAAGAGTCGAGGTCGAATTGGCAGGGAAAGAAAAGGTATTATAATAAATAAAGCAAGAAGGACGACTATGACAATCGGAGAGACACTTTCAAAAGCTATAAAAGAGAACAAGTGGATAGAAATCTCGTATTTGAATCAAACGGAATACGACATATTGGATTGCCATAAAGTATATAAATGGCAAAGAAAAGAAAATATTTGTCACATTTTTCAATAGTAACTATTCGTTGAAAACGTTTGAGACGTGGATACTGTTTGAGAGAATTAAATCTGCAAAAGTCATTGATTTTGCAACATACGAAAGCAAAATAGATGTTGCGGATAAAATCGAACGGCAACTGGATTTATACGAATGGTTGGGCTAGGCAAGATTTTGCGAAGAAGTATCCTGCTATTGCGTTTGAACTAAACGGCGGAGAGCATTTGGGAATAGTCGAACGAGAGAAATCCGATAGAAAGAAGAAAGAGATATGTGAAAAGAAAGGTGTTAAACTTATTTTTGTCCCGAATTCTTTTGCTAAAGCGTATGAAAGCATTGCCAAAATCATTGTTTCCATCAAAGACAATAAGAGCATACAAATGTCGTTATTCGATGACAATGCGATGGATGATAGTACAATTTGAAAGAAGGGAAAAGAGAGGAAAACATTTTACATTGCAAGGTTGAACAGAGACAACGACAAAAAAAGCGAACGCCGAGAGGGGTTCGCTTTTTTTGTCGTTGTCGTTGCGAGGGGGCGGACGTCGCGCCCTGTCGCTTGGGTTTAGGCTTTGCCGGCGCAGCCGAGGACGTCGACCAATTTGTGACGGACCAACTCTTTGATGTTGGCGCGGGCGGGTTTGAGGTACTCGCGGGGGTCGAACTTGTCGGGATGCTCGTCGAAGAAGGCGCGAATGGTTCCGGTCATGGCGAGGCGCAGGTCGCTGTCGATGTTGATCTTGCATACGGACAAGCGGCTGGCCTGGCGGAGTTGATCCTCGGGCACGCCGATGGCGTTGGGCATTTTGCCGCCGTGGGCGTTGACCATCTTGACGTACTCTTGGGGTACGGAGCTACTGCCGTGCAGCACGATGGGGAAGCCGGGCAATCTGCGGCTGACCTCTTCGAGGATATCGAAGCGCAAGGCGGGGGGCACCAGAATGCCCTGCTCGTTGAGGGTGCATTGCTCGGGTTTGAACTTGTACGCGCCGTGCGAAGTGCCGATGGCGATGGCCAACGAATCGACGCCCGTGCGGGAGACGAACTCTTCCACCTCTTCGGGGCGGGTGTAGCTGCCGACCGCGTGGCTGACCTCGTCCTCGATGCCGGCCAAGGTGCCCAATTCGCCCTCGACCACCACGCCGTGATCGTGCGCGTATTGCACGACTTTGCGGGTAACGGCGACGTTCTCCTCGAAGCTGAGGGCCGATCCGTCGATCATGACGGACGTAAAGCCGCCGTCGATGCAGGACTTGCAGGTCTCGAAGTCGGGACCGTGGTCAAGGTGCAACACGATGGGGATCTCGGGGCACTCGATGACGGCCGCCTCGACCAATTTGACCAAATAGGTGTGGTTGGCGTAGGCACGCGCGCCTTTGGACACTTGCAAAATCACGGGGGCTTTTTCTTCTTTGCAAGCCTCGGTGATGCCTTGCACGATCTCCATGTTGTTGACATTGAACGCGCCGATGGCGTAACCGCCTTTGTAGGCCTTTTCAAACATTTCTTTCGACGTAACTAAGGGCATAATGAACCTCCAAAAAATATTTTCTTTTTTATGTCAATAGCACAGCTATTGCAACTCCTTGAGTATTTGCGACACCTTGCGCATATCCACCCGTCCCGCGTATTCGGCCTTGAAGTGCTTCATCACGTTGGGCACCGAGCGGTCTTCCAAAGACAAAATGACCGCCTTTATCTCCTCGTCCGTCATCATTTGGGGGAGATATGCCGCGACCACTTTGCGCTGTGCGGCGAGATCCTCGGCGGCTTCCGTTCTGCCCGCCGCGCGGTTGGCGGCCTCTTCCTCTTCGAGCTCGCGGTCCACCTTTTGGCATACGGCGATGATGTCGGCCTCGCCGAGCTCCTTGCCTTTGGCGCGCAGGTTGATGGTCTCCAGCATCACCTTGCTGATCACGGCTTCCAGAGCGGCGACCTTGTTCTTATCCTTGTCTTTCATGGCAAGCATTTTTTCTTTTTTCAGTTGCATCAAATCCATACCAGACGCTCCTTTGTCTCCGACGCGGAGAGAATAATGCCTTCGAATGTTGCTTTCGTTCGCTCTCATTATATCACTATCTTTTGCGATACGCAACAAATAAATACTTTTTGCTTTGCTTTGTTGACAAATAGGCGCAATAGGTTTTACACTATATATGTAATTATGCAAAATATTCGCGCGGCGTGTCCGCGCGTAGACGAAGAGGTGTGTATATGAAGATTATCTACAAAGACGGTACGGTCGCCGAATGTCCCCAAGAGCAAGAGTTGCAGGTCATTCGTCACACGGCGGCGCACGTGATGGCGCAAGCCATCAAGCGTCTCTATCCCCAGGCCGATTTCGGCTATGGCCCCGCCACCGAGAAGGGCTTTTTCTACGACGTGGACTTGGGCGACGTCAAATTGACCGACGAGGACTTGACCGTTATCGAGAAGGAAATGCAAAAGATCGTCAAAGAGAACCTGCCCATCAAGGCCTTTATCCTGCCCCGCGCCGAAGCCATCAAGTTGATGGAAGAGCGCCGGGAGAAGTATAAGGTGGAACATATCGGCGATCTGCCCGAAGACGCGGTCATCAGCTTCTATCAGCAAGGCGAATACATTGATATGTGCACCGGGCCCCACCTCACCTACACCAAGGCCCTCAAAGCGTTCAAACTCACCCAACAATCGGGCGCGTATTGGAAGAACGACAAGGCCAACAAGATGCTCACCCGCATCAACGGCGTGGCGTTCCGCTCGCAAGAGGAGTTGGCGGAGTACCTCAAACAGCAAGAGGAGATCGAGCGCCGCGACCACAACAAGTTGGGGCGCGAGTTGGAGTATTTCACCACGGTGGACGTCATCGGTCAGGGCCTGCCTATCTTGATGCCCAAAGGCGCGCGCGTCATTCAGTTGTTGCAGCGCTGGGTGGAGGACGTCGAGCAAAAGCACGGCTATCTCCTCACCAAGACGCCCTTTATGGCCAAGCGCGACCTCTATCGCATTTCGGGCCATTGGGACCACTACCGCGACGGTATGTTCATCTTGGGCGACGCGGACGACGAGACCAAAGAGTGCTTGGCGTTGCGCCCCATGACCTGCCCCTTCCAATACCAGGTCTATTTGGCCGATTCGCACAGTTACCGCGATCTGCCCATGCGGTTGGGTGAGACCTCTACTCTGTTCCGCAACGAGGATTCGGGTGAGATGCACGGTCTTATCCGCGTGCGCCAATTCACCATTTCCGAGGGCCATATCGTTCTGCGCCCCGACCAACTCGAAGAGGTGTTCCGCGATTGTTTGAGCCTGTCCAAGTATTTCTTGGGCACGGTCGGCCTTTTGGAGAACTGCACCTTCCGCTTCTCGCAATGGGATCCCAACAATACCAAGAAGTACGAGGGCACGCCCGAGCAATGGGACGTGGCACAACGCACCATGGCGCAGATTTTGGACGACCTCGGCGTGGAGTACACCATCGGCATCGACGAAGCCGCCTTCTACGGGCCCAAGTTGGACGTGCAATACAAAAACGTGTTCGGCAAAGAGGACACCATCGTCACCATCCAGATCGATATGCTGTTGGCCGAGAAGTTCGGTATGTACTACACCGACCAAGACGGGCAGAAGAAGTTGCCCTATATCATTCACCGCACCAGCCTGGGTTGCTACGAGCGCACCTTGGCCTACCTCATCGAGCGCTACGCGGGCGCTTTGCCCACCTGGCTCTCGCCCGAGCAAGTGCGCGTCCTCACCATCACCGACCGCGCCGCCGCCTACGGCAAAGAGATTTACGAGGCGTTGGACGAGGCTGGCTTCCGCGTGCAGTTGGACGACAGCAGCAATACGCTGAAGTACAAGATCCGCGCCGCGCAGATGGAGAAAGTGCCCTTCATGGTCATCTTGGGCGACAAGGACGTGGAAAACAAGACCGTGTCCATTCGCCATCGTTCGGGCAAGGACTACGGCTCCATGCCCCTTGCCGAGTTCGTCGTGCTGCTCTCCGACGTGGTCAACAAGAAAGAGCAATTCTAACCGTTCGACGAGCGATTTGCGCTCAATCGAAACAAGGAACAACGGGGTTTCCGCATACGGCGGAAACCCTTTTTTGTATCGAAAACCCACGCCACGTGGGGTAGGATATGCGTCAAATGTTGTGTAAATACGATTTTTGCTTGTATCGCGCGGCAGGTCGCGCGGGGCGGATAGCGCCGTTGGAAGAAGAAGCGCGCAAAACGCCGCGCGGCGGTGCGTATCCAAGCAAAAAAAAGGACTGCGAAGGCAGTCCTTTTCGTTCGTGTCGTATTTGCTTACGCCGCTTTCTCGTCGGCCTTTTGGTCGGCGGCTTTCTTCACGCCGAACAAGGTGGCCTCTACGCCGCCGTTATCCTTGGCGCCGTCGAAGGCGAAGCGGTAGAGATAGTTGCTGTCCTTGTCGAAGTAGAAGGCGTTGACCTTGCCGTCGATGGTGATGATCTCGGGCGCGATGAAGTCGGACGAGATGGTCGCCGAAGCACCCAAAACGTTGATATACGAGGATTGGTCCAGCTTGTAGCTGTACAGTTGGTTGCTCAACACGTAGTAGACGTAACCGCCTTCCACGGCCACGATGGAGGCCGAAGAAGAGATGGAGCCGTTGTCGTCCTCGAACACTTCGGGCAAAGCGGCCTTGCCGGCGGCCGCGTCGTAGCGATATCTCGTCATCGTGGAAGAGGTGCTCAGCACGCCCTCCTCGAAGCCGATGGCAGTCACCTTGCTCAACGCGTCTTGGGAGATCTGCAACTCTTTGGCGGGATCGAACGCAAAGGTCTTGTCGAAGCGGTACATAAAGGTACCCGCGGTGGTGCCCGAGCTGGACGTACCCGCGTAGTAGCTCTTGGTATAGACCAAGGTCACGTCGCCGTTCGCCTCGGTGACCGCGCTCAACATACCGAAGCTGTATTGCTTCTTGTAGGCGGAGGCGGCGTCCACGCCTACGGTGAACGTGTCCTTCTTGATGAGCTCTTTGGGCTCGCCGCCGGGCAGATAGGCGTACAAGGTCTGCGTGTAATCGTAGGTGCCCTCGCTCGACTTGGTGTAGAAGACGGCTTCGTCCGCGGAGATCTCGCCCTTGTAGGTCTTGGACACGGGCATAAACACCGTCACGTCTTCGGCGATTTGTTGACCGTCCTTGTTCTTCTTGAAACTCTTGGCGTCGGTGGATTTGAAGTACAACTTGCTATCCTTGACGTAGACCAAGCCCTTGGACGTGTATTTGTATTGGGTGGCCTTGCCGCCCTCGATTTCCAAAATCACTTGGGTGTTTTGGCCATTGAGGTCGGTGCGCAGGAATTGCAGATCGTCCGTTTGCACCTTGCCCGAGCGGTCCTCTTTGACCGAGGGGCTGACGTAGTAGATGTAGTTGCCGTAGATGCTGAAACCGGTGTTGGCTGCAGAAGACACCACGGACTTGGGCACGATGGTCTCGGCCTTGCTCATATCGCCCATATCGGCGATCTTGATGCGCATGATGGCGCCCTTGACCACGTTGCCGAACCAGTTGTCCTGAGCTTTGGATTGGTAGTCGGCGTAACCGTTGATGAAATAGACGTAGTCGCCTTGTTTGACGACCGAGCCGCCGTTGGACTCTACGACTGCGGACGTGTCGCCGCGATCGAAGGTGGCGTTCTTGTAGCTTTCGCAACCCGCCAACGCGAGGATGGCGACCAGCATAACGGCAATGATGATAACAACTTTCTTTTTCATGTTCTCTCCTCAGCGCAGTAGCGCATAATAGATACTCTTAGAGCATAATTATATAACAAAGTATGGTATATTGCAATCATTTGAGGCAAAAAAGTTGACCAAGGCGTACGATATCCGCAAGTTCGGGCCCTATCGACGCGGGATAGACGCGCCCGAAATCGCGCAAACGCCACCTAAAACCCCGCCCAAGCCGCGCGTCAACGCCTATTTGGCGTTGATGGCCTATATGCAAGGGGTGGAAAAAACCATAAAGAGGTGACTATGCTCTATTGCAAATTGATGTTGATGAAAGGGGAAGGCAACGCCCTTCTCAAATGTAAAATCCAACCGCATATCGACGTGCAGGCGGCGTACGACCTGCGCGGCCTGCCCACGGGCGGCACCCTGTTGTTGGGCGACGGCGACGACCGTTTCGGCACGGTCGTCACCGCCCCGCGGGGCGCGCTTCTCTTGCCCCCGCTTGCGCCCGAAACCTTGTGGTGCGCCTATCTTTCGCCAGAAGGGCGAACTTTGGCGTGGGGCACGGCGGACGGCAAATGGCGGGATTACGTGGCCGAGGGGATTTGCGCCTACGGAGCGTCGCCCGCTCCCGTCGAAGACGAGGGGGACTCCCCCATGGCGGTCGCCGAAGAACAAGCCGTCGAGCTGCTCGATCTGACCGACTTGGGTGTGGTGGCGTTGGCAACGGACGAGCCGCAATCGCAAGACGTCGTCGAGCCGCCCGCCGCTTCCGAGTCGCCCGCACCTGCCGACCAGCCCGCTTCCTCTTCCGTTGCTCTCGCCCAATCGACCGAGGATACGACCTTTATTGAGCCGTCTTTGCCCGTATTTGCCGAGGACGTCGAGCGGTTGACGGCGATGATGGACGAATACCCGCCCTATGCGCCCCTCGTGGCACGCATCGAGGACAGTCGCTTCGTCGAGGTGCGCGCCGAGGACGGTAGCGCCTACCTGTTGGGGATGTTGTACGACAGCACGCCCCTGCCCACCCATCTCGTCTACGGCGTCAAGGGACAGCGCAACCGCCCCTTCTCTCCCGAGGCGGAATGGCTCTCCGCCGACGAGGGGGACGACAACGAGGGCTATTGGTTGGTGTACGTCAACCTGTGAGGTTGCCCCGCGGGCAAGGCAATGGACTTGCGGCGCACGGTAAGCCGTAGCGGTCGAAAGAGGCCTATGCGTTCGTCGGCATAAGAACGGCGCAAAAAAATCGCCTTCGCGGATTGCGAAAGGCGATTTTCGTTTGATTTGCGGCGACCGAATGGTCTCGCGGTTTAGATCTCTTCGACTTGCTCTACGGTGAGGATGAATGGGTATTCTTGCGTTATCTTGTACAAGTCCTCGGCCGAAAACAGTTTTTCGGTATGTATTTCGAGCTCCGCATAGGTGGCGTCGGCTTTTTTGATGGTCTTGAACTTGAGGAACTTCTGCACGTGGAAAATCTCGCGCGCGGTGGCGATATTGCTCTCGTCGTCCAAGCGTATGGTGGCGTGCAGTACGAGGAACAAGCGGGTGCGGAAGATCTTGAAGGGCATATGCATAATGACCTGAATGCCCAAAAGAAGGACGGTAGCCACCGAGCCGATGACATACATTCCCGCGCCGAATGCCATGCCCAGGCCCGCCGTCGCCCATATGCCCGCGGCCGTAGTCAGCCCGTGCAGGCTGTCGCGGCGGTACATAATGATGCCCGCGCCCAAGAAGCCCACGCCCGATACCACCTGCGCGGCGATGCGCGCCGAGTCGGCTCCGCGCGCGCCGGCGTCACCTACGGTCAGATCCGAAAAAGCGTATTTGGACAAAATCATCATCAACGCCGCGCCGATGGCCACCAAAGCGTGCGTGCGTACGCCCGCCTCTTTGGAGCGGGATTTGCGCTCGAAACCGATGATGAAGCCCGCTACGCTGGCGCAAAAGAGGCGCAGAATGAAGTCCCACAAATGGTCGGCCCAAAAGCCGGATATATCGATGGAAGTGATGGTTGCCAACATATCTCTACCCCTAATCGTTGAGCATCGTGAACCGATAACCTATACCACGTACCGTCTCAATATAGTCCATCGGCACTTTTTCTCTGACGTGTGTCAAGTGCACGACCACCGTGCCCGAATCGCCGTAGGGTTGCATTCCCCACACCTCGGAGAAGATCTTGTCCTTGCTGAACACGCGGTTGGGATTGGAGGCCAAGAAGTACAAAAGGTCGAACTCTTTGGCGGTCAGCGTGACCTCTTCTCCCTTGAAGAACACGCGGCGCGACAACGGCTGAATGCGCAGGTCGCGGTAGACGATATCCACGCCGTTTTCGGTGTTGTTGCCTTTGATGCGCTCGTAGCGCGACAAGTGCATCTTGATGCGCGCCACCAACTCCGCGGGGTCGAACGGCTTGGTAATATAGTCGTCCGCGCCGAGGCCGAGGCCGCGCAGTTTGTCGATTTTTTCGATACGCGCCGTCACCATCAGGATGGGGATATCCTTGGTCTTGCGCAGACGGCGGCAGATCTCGTAGCCGTCTATGTCGGGCAGCATCAGGTCCAGCACGATGAGGTCGAAGCTTTCGCTCTCCGCGCGTTGCAGTCCGCTTTTGCCGTTGTATTCGATGACCACCTCGAAGCCTTCCAACTCCAAATAGTCGCGCTCGATGCCGGCTATGCCCTTTTCGTCCTCGATCAATAGGATTCGTTTCATTTTTTCCTCCTATAAGGTAATATGATTTCTATGGTCAGGCCGTTATCGTTGTAGGCCTGTATTTGCCCGTTGTGTGCGGTCACGCAGTTTTTGACGATGGCCAGCCCAAGTCCGCTGCCGTCGGTGGGGTTGGTGCGGCTGGCGTCGCCGCGGTAATAGCTCTCGAAGATATAGTCCACCTCGTATTCGGCTATGCCCGGGCCGTCGTCCGCCACGCGTACCACCACGTTGTCGTCCACGAGTTCGGCCGTGATCAACACGTTGGCCGTCTCTTTCTCCTTGTATTTCAAACTGTTGTCGCAGAGGTTCTGCCACACGCGGTTGAATTGGTCTTTGTCTATGCTCACCCACAGTTTTTTGTTGCGGGGCAACTTACACTTGAGATTGAGCCCGCGCACCGAGTACGCGATATAATGCTTTTCGACGAAGGTCTGTATCAATTCGCATATATCCCGCACCACGAAGCTGTAGGTGATCTCGTGCGTCTCCACTTTGGTGAAGTCGGCCAATTTGGCGACGAGATTTTCCATATCCAACGCCGTCGAGTAGATGGTGGAGATATAATCCTGCTCCTTGCCCACGCGCTTGGCCACGCCGTCCAAAAGGCCCTTGGCGTGCGTTTTGATGACGGTCAACGGGGTGCGTAGGTCGTGGCTTATCCCCGACACGACGATGCCGCGCTCCCTGTCCGCCGCTTCTTTGGCCAAAGTGGCGTCGCGCAACTTGCGCCGCAGCATATCGAAGTCCACCAGCAAGGTGGTGATTTCGTCCCGTTGTTTGGCGGGCGGCACGCGCAAGGTCTGCTCGTAGTTGCCGTTGTACACCTGGTCCATCGCCTCTTTCAACTTGCGCAAGCGCGGGAAGATCACTTGTATCTCTACGACCAGACTGCCTACGAAGATGGTCAACAGCGCCACCAACAGCACCGCCATATAGATGACGATATTGCGCCGCAGGACGTGCAGGCGGGATTTGCTGTCGTCGACGGCGTGCAGGGTGGTATCGTTGAGTTGTCTCGACACGATGACCACGCCGTTGTAGACGGTGCAGGTGGTATCGTCGGGGTTGTTCAGGTTCAGTCGCCGTATCGCGTGCACGACGTCGTCGCCTAGCCCCGTGTTGCCGATGGGCCTGCCGAATTTGTCTACGAGCAACAACTCGTACCCTGCGGGAAAGCCGAAGTTCTGCGGGTTTGCGGACGGATTCTCCACTATCTCGAAGACCTCTTCCTTGCTGGTCGCCGCCATCGCTTGCACGGTCGTGCGCATGTCGGCCGCGTTGACCGTGGAACGGTTGGTCATATCCACCGAACGCATCAGCAGAAACACGCCGGCGAAGGCAATCGCCAGCATGACGAACACGAATACCAAGTTGATGACCAACAATTTGCGCTTTAGCATAGTATATATATTTTACACCACAAATTTGTACTTTTCAAGAGGGAAAAGTAAAAATATTTGCCTTTTGGCAAACGCGATACATTCGGTCGGGTGGTCTTTTTGCCTTTGGCAAGCGATACGGTTTATTTCAATAGGAGTTTTTGGGCTTTGTCGTCGAGATAGGCGCCCGCGCCGCCGATGGGCGTGCTGTATTCCGCGCAATGGTAGTCGCTGCCGCCCGTGCAGACGAGGCCGAAGCGTTTGGCGACGGCTTTGAGGTTGCCGCGCACTTCCGCGCCGTAGTTGGGGTAGTAGACTTCGACGCCTTTCAGTCCCACTTTGACGAGGTCTTCCACGATGGCGGGCAGTTGTTTGGCTTGCAGCATACGGAAGGGGTGCGCCAGCACGGCCACGCCCCCGCTTTCGGTCACCAAAGCCACGGCGTCCGCGGGACTGACGCGCATACCGTCCACGTAGCAGGGCGCGCCTTTGCCGATATATTTGTCGAAGGCCTCGGCCTTGGACCGCACGAATCCCTGCTTGACCAACAGCTCCGCCACGTGCGAACGCCCCGCCGACGGGCTGTCCAATTCGTCCCCTACTTCTATCTTCACGCCGTGGTGGCGCAGTTTCTCCACCACGCGCAGAACGCGCTTTCTCCTTAGGTTCTGCAATTTGGCCACTTCGTCCAAAAATTGCATATCTTGGTAGGGTACGTTATACCCCAAAACGTGCACTTCCTCTTTGAGATAGGTGCTGAATTCTATGCCGGCGAGGCAGATAATGCCCGCCTTTTGGGCACTTTTTACGCCCTCTTCCACGCCCGCTACCGTGTCGTGGTCGGTGACGGCCATCACCGTGAGGCCCGCCGCTTTGGCCTTTTCCACCACCTCGGTAGGCGTGTTGTGCCCGTCCGAAAAGGTGGTGTGGATATGTATATCGCAAGGTACGTTCATTATTCTCCCTCCGTATCGTCGTCGTCCGCGAGAAGCGGTGGCTCGTCCGTTTGGTCTGCCGCGACCATATAGTCGTCGAGTTGTTTCACGGCGGACAGTTTTTGGCTGATGGTGCGCGTGCGTTCGCCTGTTTCGTGCAGGGTTTTCGCCGCCGTGCCCAACTGCCGCTCGGCCGCGTCCAATTTCTTCTCGAATTGCTTGAATTGCTGGTTGACAACGGCCAAAAGACTCCATATCTCCTTGCTGCGCTTCTCTACGGCCAGGGTGGTGAAGCCCATTTGCAGGCTGTTGAGCAGAGCCGCCAAGGTGGTGGGCCCCGCCACCAGCACTTTGTACTGATTGCGCAAGGTTTCGGTCAGGCCGTCGCGGCGAATGACCTCGGCGTACAAGCCTTCGATTGGTACGTACAGTATGGCGAAGTCGGTCGTGCGGGGCGGCTTTATGTACTTGTCGCAGATATCTTTCGCCTCGCCTTTAATGCGGATCTCGAGCGCCTTCGCGGCCGCTTCCACGCCCTCTTTGTCCCCCGTGTCGGCGCAGTTGACCAGTCGTTCGTAGTCCTCGCGGGGAAACTTGCTGTCGATGGGCAGGTACACGTTTTCGCCGTCGTTCTTGCCGGGCAGGCGCACGGCGAACTCCACCACGCTGCGGTCGGTACGCGGGGCGGCGCGGAAGTTTTGCGTGTATTGTTCGGGCGCGAGAATATCCGCCAGCAGGTTGGATAGCGACGCTTCGCCCCATACGCCGCGCGTCTTTACGCCCGACAGCACGCGCTTCAAGTCGTTCATGTCCGTGGTCATCGCCTGCATCTCGCCCATACTCTTGTATACCTTGGCGAGGTTTTCGCTGATGATTTGGAAGGATTGATTCAGTTTGGTCTGCAGATTCTCCTGCAATTCGTCGTCCACCACTTTGCGCATACGGTCGAGTTGCCGATTGTTCTCTTCGCGCAATGTCGTCAGTTGTTTCGCCACCTCTTCGCGCACTTCGCCCAAGCGTTTTTGGGTGGATTCGAGGCTTTGGCGTTGCGAGGTTTCGAGAGAGGCGCGGATATTTTCCAATTTGAGGTCCATCTCCGTGCGCTGTTCGTGCAAGGTCTTCTGCACCTTGGCCAAAACGTCGTCCAGCGCTTTCTGCGTTTGCTCGCTCGTCTGGTTGAGGCGGGCGGCGTAGGATTCCATGTGTCCGTTGACGGTGGCGCTATAGCCCGAGAGGAGTAGCGCCGTGTTTTGGTTGATGGCGTCCGTCTGCTCTTTTACGGCGGCTTTTATCGCCTCTTCCGTTTGCGTTCGGTCGTCCTTGGCGCTCGTCTTTTTCAGCCGTGACAGCGTTGCGGCGCACAGCGCCAGCACCGCTATCGACAGGACGATGGCCACAGCGGACGTGATTAACGTGGCTAATTCCATTTGTTTTCCCCCTTGATTTTTCTTACGATTTGCACACATTCTTCGGCGGACGGGCACAGCAAATTGACCACGCAGTAGTCCACCGTTCGTTTCATCACGCGTCCCAACTCCCGTTTGGGCACGCCCAACGCTTCTATTTCGGCGGGCGATAGGGGCAGATCCTTGTGCGTGCGCGGTACTTGCGCTACGCGCAAGGCCTCACGCGTTCGCAGGGCTTTGTCGCGCAGTGCTTCGTCTTGCCACAAGGCGCAGATCTCGTCCGCATTCCGTTCGTATTCGGCCGCCCACAGCCGCCATTCGCTTTCCGTTTGCGGCACCGCTTCCCCTTGCAAAAGGCGGCACGTTTCGTCCATCGTGCGGTTGGGGTAGCGCAGTTTGCCCAACGCGGTTTGGGCGAAGGTGACGGAGTCCTCTCCCCCGAATTGCCGACAAAGGGCCGCCAAGCGCACGGCGAGGACGGGCGGATAGCTCCCGAGGCGTATCCTGTCGGCGTCTTGTCCAAAGAGGTGAGGCCATACGCCCAGCGCCCCGAGAAGGTCCGCGCCCTTTTGCGGCGCGTCCGACACGCCGTATTTGACGTCGGCGAGCAGTATTTTGTCCAATTCTTCGCGTTTGCGTTCGGGCGTAATGTCGTCGAGTTGATTGCGCATCGCTCGCGCCACCGCGAGGGCGTCTCGATGGGGCGCAAAACCCAATTCGGCACAAAAACGTACCATACGTAGGATACGCAATCCGTCCTCGGCGAAGACTTCGGCGGCTTCTCTGGTGGTGTTTATCACGCGGTTTTCGAGGTCTGTCAGCCCGCCCGTAACGTCTATCACTTCGCCCGTGAGGGCGTTTGCGTACAAGGCGTTCACGCGGAAGTCGCGCCGCAAGGCGTCCTCGTCCACGGTGGACACGAAGACCACTTTGTCGGGCGTATGTACGCCGCCTATGGGGTAGCTGTCGCGGCGAAACGTGGTGTATTCGAGGTCTGCGCCCTCGTAGCGGACGAGCACGGTGCCCACCCTCGGGTTGACGGGTATCACCTCGGCCACCCCGTCGAGGGCGGCGGCCACTTCGTCCACCGTCATAGGCCCGCACACGTCCACGTCCGTGCCCACGGGCGCACCCCACAATAGGACGTTGCGCACGTATCCCCCCACCAAAAACAAAGGCGCGGGCAACCGTCGCGCCAGCGCTTGGACGTAGGGGGGCACGGGAACGATCATTATTTGGCGTAGATGCGGGGATCCAGCACGCACACGTCGGGCAGGTTGCGGTAGCGCTCGGCGTAGTCGAGCCCGTAGCCTACCACGAAGGCGTTGGGAATTTCAAACCCGATATAATCGCCTTTGAGCTCGGTCTGTCTGCCTTCGGGCTTATCCAACAGCGAACATATCTTCACGGACTTGGGGTTTCGCGCTTCGAACAATTTTTTGAGGTATTTGAGCGTCAGCCCCGAGTCGATGATGTCTTCCACGATGATGACGTGCTTGCCCGCGATGGGGGTGGAGAGGTCTTTGGTCAGGCGCACTTCGCCCGAGGACTTGGTGTCGAGGCCGTAGCTCGAGGTGGCGATGAAGTCCAACTTGATGTCGAGGTCGATATGGCGAATGAGGTCGCAGTAGAAAATGCTCGCGCCCCTCAAAGTGCATACCATCAGCACTTCTTCGCCCTCGTAGTCGCGGGTGATCGCCGCGCCCAATTCGGCCACGCGCTGTTGCAGTTGCGCTTCGGTGTACAGCACTTCACGCACGTCTTGATGTAATTTCATAGTCAGTCCTCCTCTATGGTAAAAATGCGTTGGGTGGCGTCGTCCACCGCCACGGTGCGGGCGATATCCGCCGCACAAACGTATATCGTATCGTTTTTGGCCACCACGGGGTGCGAATCCCGAATCCGCAGGGGCACTTTTTTGTCCGTATAGTAGTCGCCCAAGGACTTCGAGCCGCCACCGAACTTGTCGATGACGTCGCCCGCTCGCCGCAGGCGAATCTCGGCGCCTTGGGGGATTTTGTCCAAGTCGAAGCGCAAGCGGTCGCCCTCGCGGTAGGGGCGCACGCGGTAGGTCTTGGCGCCGAAGGCGAAGCGACCTTCCCCGAAGGGGTAGCGCACGTCGGGAGCGGCCTCTTGCCGCCAAAAGGCCACGCGGTCGTTCTCTTTGGCCGCTTTTACCCCGTGCGGCAAATCGACCGAGCCGTTGTTTTTGGCGGTTGACAGCCCCAAAACGGCCTCGTAATGCTTTTGTTCCATATCTATGCCGTAGTCGAAACGGCGCAACGCTTCGGCCACGCTCCACTTGGCCAGCGCGACGTGCTGACCGAGGGCAGTCAGGGGCAAATATACGACGTCTTTCTCTACGGCGGGCCGAATGGCCAGCGCGTTCAAAAGGTCGATTTGCTCCTCGGCGACTTGGTTGAGCCGCCGCAAACTTTTGCGATAGGCGGGAAATCTCGTTTCGATCTTCGGCAGGATTTCGAGCCGCAGAAAATTGCGATTGTACGAGGCGTCCAGATTGGTGGCGTCCTCGCGGTATGGCACCGAAAAGCGGGTAGCGTATGCGGCTATTTGTGACCGCGTACGGTCGGCGAAGGGGCGCAGGTAGCCTTCCCTATTGCCTTGTGCCGCCAGCCCCCGAAGCCCCGTGCCGCGCAAAACGTTGAGGACGGTGCTCTCGGCTTGGTCGTCTATATGATGGGCGGTGGCTATGGCGTCCACGACGCCCTCTCTGCGCATTTCGGCAAAAAAGGCGTGCCGCAACACGCGGGCCGCTTCTTCCGTGCCCATGCGGTGTTCTGCTGCGTAGGCGGGAACGTCCACCTTGCGCGTGACGCAGCGCACGCCCAGCGTGCGGCAGTAGTCCTCCACCAAACGCACGTCCCCCTGGGAGTCTTCGCCGCGAATGCCGTGCTCCACCGTGAGCGCCACGACCGTAGCGCCCAAATGCGTCAGGTAGTGCAGCATACACATGGAGTCCATGCCGCCCGACACCGCGGCGCCGATGACGCCGTATTCGCTCACTTTCTCTTCGGCAAAGTCCATCGCTCGCGCGTGCGCCCTCGCGCCCGCCAAATAGGTTACGCTTACGCGCTCACGCGCGACTACAGCCCGAATTCCGCCAAAAACGCGTCCTTGGACAGCAAGCCCTCGTGCTTTTTGACGGCCGCGCCCTCTTTGAAGCAGACGAGGGTGGGTACGACGCGGATTTTGTTGAGGTCAGCCAAATCGGGCGCCTCGTCCACGTCGCATTTGACGATTTTGAAGCGGTCGTACTCCGCCGACAAACTCTCCAAAATGGGGGTGAGCATTTTGCACGGTCCACACCAGGTCGCAAAAAAGTCCACCACGACGGGGACCTTTGCGTCCAGCACTTCGCTTTGCCAATTATTACGGGTAACGTGAATCATAATTTCTCCTTTGGGCGTTCGCCCCACGATATGATAGAATTATACAACATTATGCCGTGTAATGCAAGTATTACCTTTGCATTGAGCGCTATTATCCTCAGTATGCCGCGTATCCTTCGGCGCATACGCCGCGCCGACTTTCGCATAAGCCGCGTTTTGGCTAAACGCCCGCTTTCCCCTCGCCCGAGGGGGGCGCAGACCCTCTTTTCGCGTTCGATTTGTCCGCCGTTTTCGCCCGCGCAAAAAAGTTGAATAAAATGTCATAAAACCGTTGACAAGGCAAAAGGTCGTGATTATAATGAAAATGTGAATAAAGTTTCGCTTTTTCGCATAAGTTGTGGCGAAAAGGCCAAAGGAGAATAGAATGCCCATCGTCGTAGCCCCTATCGGCAAAGCGTTGCGCGTCGTCAAGATATTGACGGACGAAAAAACGAAAAAACACCTCAACAACTTAGGTCTTACGGTGGATAGCACCGTGGAAGTGCTCTCCAATAGCGGCGGCACGGTCATTTGCTTGGTCAAAGACGGCCGCTTGGCGCTGGATCGGACGTTGTCCACCAAGATTTTGGTCGCGTGAGGGAAAGGAGTATATATGGAAAAGAAACTTAATGAGTTTGCAATCGGCGAAAGCGGCGTGATCAAGCGCGTGTCGGGTGAAGGCCGCGTGCGCCGCCGCTTGTTCGACATGGGCGTCACGCCCGGTGCCGACGTCACCTTGGTCAAGGTCGCCCCGTTGGGCGATCCCATCGAGGTTACCATTCGCGGCTATTCCCTTACCCTGCGTAAGAGCGAAGCCGATAACGTGACGATGGAGGTGAAAGAATGAAATCGTTTGCATTGGCAGGCAACCCCAACTGTGGCAAGACCACGTTGTTCAACGCGTTGACGGGGTCGACCGCCCACGTAGGCAACTGGCCAGGCGTCACCGTGGACAAGCGCGAGGGCGTCTACAAAAAATGCGCCGAGCCGGTCACCATCGTGGACTTGCCGGGCATCTATTCGCTGTCGCCCTATACGCCCGAAGAGGTCATCTCTCGTAATTACATTTTGGACGAAAAGCCCGACTGCGTCATCAACATCGTGGACGCCACCAACATCGAGCGCAACCTCTACCTCACCACCCAACTGATGGAGATAGACGTGCCCGTGGTCATCGCGCTCAACATGATAGACGTGGTGGAGAAGGCGGGCGACAAGATCGACGCCGCCAAATTGTCCAAGAATATCGGTCTGCCCGTCGTGGAGATCTCCGCGCTCAAAGAAACGGGCATCGACGAATTGATGGAAGTGGCGTACGCCGAATCGCAAAAGGAGCGCAAAGGCACCACCGTTTTGACGGGCGGCAAACTCTATCACCTCATTCGCGACTGCAAGATCGCGTTGGAAGGGCAAGGGGTGGACAACGCCTTGTTCCACGCCGTCAAGCTGGTGGAAATGGACGAATTGGAAGTGGGTATGCACCCCACGTCGGCCACGATGGTCGAGGAGTTCAAAAAGACGTTTTCGGACGACACGTTCGGCGACGACTTCGAGGCGTTGGTCGCGGACAGCCGCTACAAATACATTTCCGACAACTATTCCGTCGCCCTTACCAAGAACAAAAACAAGCAAAAGGACGCTTTGTCCCGTTCGGACAAGATTGACCGAGTTCTTACCCACCGTATATGGGGTATTCCTATCTTTTTGGTCATTTTGTTCCTCATTTTCCACCTCACGTTCTCCGAGGATTTCCTGTACCTCAGCCACTCTTCGGCGTTCGAGCCCGAAGCGCCCGTCGCCTACAACGAGTTGGGCGTAGAGGTAGAAGCGCCCGTTGACGGCGAGGTGTACTTCGACGCGGACGGCAACGAAGTGGTCGCCGTGGTCGAGGACGGCGAACTGACCGCGCTGGAACTCGTACCCTACGCGTACGACAAGAAAGGCAACGCCATCAAGTCGTTCTACGACAAAGACGGCGCCGAGTTGACCGTGCTATCGGACGAAGAGGGCAATCTCCTCGACTTGTACGACCAAAACGGCGTCAAAATAGAGCAAGTCTACACCTCGGACGGCTACAAGGCCGAATTGGTCTTGTCCGACGAGGGTGAGTTTGAAAACGTGGCGTACGCCTCCGCTATCGACGAGTTTTCGGCGGGCGTGGACGCGCACACCTTCTTCGGCTACGAGGAAAGCGTCTATAGCCCCGGCGTCATTCTCTTCAACACGATGGATACCTTTACGGGTTTCCTGTCGGCGTGTGCGTCCGAGGGCCTCAAAGAAGCGCCCGAGTGGGTGCAAGGCCTCTTGGTAGACGGCATCTTGGCGGGCGTGTTCTCCGTGATGTCCTTCCTGCCGCAGATTCTATTGCTGTTCTTGTTCTTCTCTCTCTTGGAAGACAGCGGCTATATGGCGCGCGTCGCGTTCATATTGGATCGTATCTTCCGCCGCTTCGGTCTGTCGGGCAGAGCCTTTATGCCTATGATCATGGGCTTCGGCTGTTCGGTGCCCGCCATGATCAACACCCGCACGCTGGCGGATGAAAAGGAGCGTATCGCCACCATTCGCGTCATACCCTTCTTCTCCTGCTCGGCCAAACTGCCCATTTTGACGGCGGTCTCGGGCGCCATGGCCGTCTTCTTCGGCATCGGCAGCGCCGATCTCATCACCTATGGTATGTACGTCCTGGGCATGGTGACGGCCATCGTCACGGTCATTTTGATGCGCGGCACCACGATGAAAGGCGAAGTACCGCCCTTCATTATGGAATTGCCCGCCTATCACGTCCCCGGGTTCAAGAACCTGATGGCGCACTTGTGGGACAAGACCAAACACTTCGTCAAAAAGGCGTTCACCATCATCTTGGCGTCCACCATCGCCATTTGGCTCATCAGCCACTTCTCCTGGAGTTGGCACTTCCTGCCCGACGAGCAGATCAACGAGTCCATTTTGGCGGGCATCGGCCAATTCGTGCAACCCTTGTTTACGCCCTTGGGCTTCGGTAGTCAGTTGGGCGCGTTCGGTTGGTTGTTCGTGGTAGCCGCCGTTACAGGCCTCATCGCCAAGGAGAACGTCATCGCCACCTTCGGTACGTTGGCGGCCTGCGTAGCGGGCGCGGCCATCGACGTGGAGGCGGACGGCGGTATCGCCGCCGTGCAGGCCATGATACAGGCTACGGGCATCAATCAAGCGGCCCTCATCGCCTTTATCGCCTTCAATATGCTCACCATTCCGTGCTTTGCCGCCGTGGCTACGGCCAAGGCCGAGTTGCCCAGCAAAAAGTCCTTCCGCGGCACGTTGCTCTTCTGGGTGGCCACCAGCTACGTCGTGGGCACGATGGTCTACCTCATCGGTACGTGGTGGTGGACGGTGTTCATCTTCGCGGCGCTGTGGGCGGCGGCCATTACCTTGATCGTCCTCACCAACAAGGGCAAGATCAAATGGCCCTCGCGCAAAGCGAAAGCCCTCAAACCCGCCACGCCTATCGGCTGCGTAGGCTGTCCCTCGGCGGATAGTTGCGCCAAGGCCAAGGAGAAGGCGGAAGAAGAGACCAAAAAGAAAAAGAGTTGTTGCGATTGACGCAAATCGTTCTCCGAAAAGGTATTGGTTATAAAAAGTCGCGTGGGGGGGTGCGCCCCAGC